>NZ_JAXBLY010000030.1:0-41745 GCF_033963925.1 Rossellomorea sp. YZS02
TTTTACTTTTTGTAAAATTTCACCGGCTTTTTCATTTCAGAGGAGGGTTTTGTCCCAGCCTCTTTCATTATTAACTTTGATATTTCTTGAATACGATGGTCGCATTGTGACCACCGAAGCCGAGTGAGTTACTCATGGCTACGTTGACTTCTTGTTTTCTTGCTTCGTTTGCAACATAGTCAAGGTCACAATCCGGGTCAGGTGTTTCAATATTGATTGTCGGAGGCAGGATACTGTCTTTCATTGCAAGGACAGTGAAAATCGCTTCCACCCCTCCTGCAGCGCCGAGAAGGTGACCGGTCATGGATTTCGTCGAGCTCATGGCAAGTTTATACGCATGCTCACCGAATACTTCTTTCACTGCCATCGTTTCATATTTGTCATTATAAGGAGTACTTGTTCCGTGAGCATTGATGTAATCCATCTGTTCCGGAAGGATGCCACCATCTTCAAGTGCCATTTTCATTGCTCTGGCTCCGCCTTCTCCAGCTGGTGCCGGTGCAGTGATGTGATAGGCATCTCCGGTACATCCGTACCCGACGATTTCAGCGTAGATAGGCGCACCTCGTTTTATGGCATGCTCGAGTTCTTCAAGAACCACGATCCCCGCTCCTTCTCCCATTACAAAACCATCACGGTTTGCGTCAAATGGTCTTGAAGCTTTTTCAGGGTCTTCGTTTGTGGAAAGAGCTGTGTTTGCACAGAATCCAGCAACAGACATTTTCGTGATCGGTGCTTCCGCTCCACCAGAAACCATCACGTCAGCGTCTCCACGCTGAATGACCTTAAAGGCATCTCCGATCGAATTCGTACCTGTTGCACAAGCGGTTACGGTACATGAGTTGAACCCTTTTGCCCCTAGCATGATGGACACTTGTCCGGCAGCCATATCAGGGATGATCATCGGTACGAAGAACGGACTGACACGGCGATAACCGCGCTTCTGGAATGTTTCGTACTGCTGTTCGAATGTTTCCATTCCCCCGATGCCTGATCCGATCCACACCCCTACCCGATGAGCATTTTCATCTGTAATGGAGAGCTTTGAATCTTTTACCGCCATTAATGAGGCCGCAATTGCATAGTGAGTGAAGCGGTCCATCTTTCTTGCTTCTTTTCTTTCCACCCCGAAATCTTCTATGTTGAAGTCCTTTAATTCTGCTGCCACTTTCGCAGGATACTCATCGGCATTTAAGCGCGTTAAAGGTCCGACACCCGTTTTTCCGGCTACTATATTCGACCACGTTGATTCAACATCATTACCTAACGGCGTGACGCTTCCCAAGCCTGTCACGACTACACGTTTCTTATTCATTGAAAGAACATCTCCTTTATCTGAAGTTGAAGTTGTCATTATCTTGTATTATTTACCCCAGCGCATGATGATTGCGCCCCATGTTAATCCGCCACCGAATCCTACCATGACGACGACATCGTTGTCTTTCACTCTTCCCTCTTCCAGATCTTCGATTAATGATACTGGAATGGAGGCGGCTGATGTATTTCCATATTTATTGACGGTCTTGGACATCTTTTCTACCGGTAGTTCCAACCGTTGCCTTGCCGCTTCCATGATCCGGATATTTGCCTGATGAGGAATCAGGAAATCAACGTCTTCTTTCTTCAATCCTGCTTTTTCAATGACATTGATGCTTGATTCTCCCATCTGGCGAACAGCAAACTTAAACACTTCCCGGCCATTCATGATTAATTTCTCATCTTGATATAAGTGCTTCGCCCCTGAACCATCAGAACCTAATTCAAAAGCAAGGATGCCCTTTCCGTCCGGAACCGGTCCAAGAATCGCGGCACCTGCAGCGTCACCGAATAATACGGCCGTATTGCGGTCTTCCCAATCCGTGATCTTGGATAATTTCTCCACCCCGACGACGAGGACATGTTTATACGCTCCATTATCAATAAACTGCTTTGCCGTGATCATACCATACATAAAGCCGGCACAAGCGGCGCTGATGTCCATGGCTGCAGCCTTTTTAGCTCCCAATCGCTCTTGTAGAAGACAGGCAACTGAAGGGAATGGATAATCAGGGGTGACCGTTGCAACCAGGATCATATCAATCTCTTCAGGAGTAATCTCTGCATCTGCGATTGCCTTCTTAGCAGCTTCGAAAGCCATATCAGAGGTATTTGTTTCATTATTTGCTATTCTTCTCTCTTCAATGCCTGTTCTGGTACGGATCCATTCATCAGAAGTATCCACCATTTTCTCAAGGTCGGCGTTTGTCAAGATTTTTTCAGGAAGATAACGTCCAATTCCAATAATACCTGTATTCATACTGGCGTTCCCTACTTTCGTTTATTTTTTTCATATACTTTACGTTTATTATCAATTATTATGACTTGGTACTAATTTTATCGAAAATTTCTTCATTCTGCAATTATTTTTTACTTATTCCCCTTTTCTACACGTTTGACCATACTCGTACAACCTTCCCTGACATAGGATAGGCTGAGGGGGTGAGAATGTGTCTGAAGAACGAAAGCAACACCCATTTAACCGGATGATGTATGGTGGAAGAGAAAAAAAGATAGAAGATTCTCCTACTCGGGAAGAACAAAATACTGCGGCTGACGGTGAATCCATACTTGACGGGGTGCATTCCATTATGAATTCCATCGATGAATTAATGCCGCTCTATAAGAAAATCAGTCCATTCCTAAAACAATGGAATAGTAAATAATGTGGTTAAAACACAAAAATGACGGATCACCGAATAGTTCGGTGATCCGTCTTTGTAAACTTACTCTTTATGTAAGGCGTCCTGTTTTCCTAATTCATAGGCTTCGCTCATGACTTTAGTGAATAGCGTCATAAAAGGCTGTAACATTTCAGGTGAGAACTCAACGCCCGCTTGATCCAACTGTTCCTTTGCTTCCGGGAAGTATTTCATGGCAATCTGCATAAATTCCATTGTCTTATCTTGATTCATTGCTTCGATTCCTTTCCATTCGGCAATTTGCCTGTCTCGATATAGTTCTTTATGTGCTGCTTCATTTCAGCTTGAAAATCTTCAGGAATGACGGGACTGAATTTCCCCATGGAGATGACACCGTCTTCGAAATCAAATTCCAGGTTACCTGATTTAAGCTTGTCCCCGGCATACCTTTCGGCGACGATTTCATAAAGCTTATCAGCATGCTGAACCGTGCTTGTCAAGACAGTTGATTCCCCGAGATCCGATTGATCGGATACATACCCGATGGCAAAAAGCCCCTTTTCCTTCAGCTTTTCGATTACAGCTACATTATATCCGTCACCGGCAGGATACACAACATCGATATCCTCTTTTATCATACGGTCCAACTCCTGGAGAGCCGCAGCTTCATCATCCCAGTGATTAATGTACTTTACTTCTAGCTCTGTATCACTATTTTGGTAGTTCGCTCCATCTATAAAGCCCTGAACCTCTGGCTGCCAATCAAAGGCGGCAATCACACCGACCTTATTCGTCTTAGAGTGAAAGGCTGCTGTCATGCCTCCAAAGAAGCCCATCGCATACCCCTTGAATTGGAGGCTTGTCGTGTTTTTTTCAGTCGCATTCCCGTTAAAGCTGACAAAATGAATATCGGGATGTTCCCCGGACATGTTGTTGAATACTTCAGCATACTCACTTCCGTGACCAAACACTAAAGTAACCCCTTTTTCATCATATTCCTCTACTGCTTGCTGGATTGATGTATCATTCTTCATTCCCTCTTTATAGAAGACATCTGCATTATAATCGGATTGTATTTTTAATAAACCTTTGTATCCTTTTGTTCCCCATACTCCATCGTTCACTGCCTCAGGAACCAGTAAACCGACCTTTTCTATTTCTACGTTATTTCCTCCTGAACAACCACTCAGTCCAATCAGAACGACTAAGAAAAACGCGAAGATTATCTTCCTCATATGCAGCAACTCCTTTAAAGCCCGTGCAGCATCTATAAAAAGTACAATAGAAAATTATTACATCATCCCTATTTTACCCTCACTCTCATCCTCATGAAAAGAAAAATTTTTTCTCACTACTGAATTTCATCCATTTGTATTCCCTTTAGCTGCTGGTCAATGATGCTCTTATGGGACTTGGATGGCCTTACAATGATCTCATTTCTCCCTGATCCGTCTTGACGGAGTTCGGGTGAGAAATTTTCCTCGGTTACGTACGATAGAGCTTCAGACCAACTTTGTTCTGATAAAGATTTTAATGTGAATCTTTCTTTCTTGTTTGATAGCTTTACTATCATTCTGGCTGCGTCTTTCACAAATATTGCACCGGAAGGATCATCCGCATAATCCAAGATTTCTTTCTTCCCCATTAACAACTGTGCAAACAAAAATTGCCGGGGCTGATGAATCCCATATAAAGTTGGAAGGTGAAAGGCGGCTCCATCTGACCCGACGCCCCGTTCCTCAAACTCATTCGAATATATTCGAATCATATGGGGGGGTTGGTCCATTTTTGTAAGCAAGAGATCCACTTCCGTCAGGTACTCTAGCTCTCGTCCCTTAACACCATCATAATAAGGAAGGAAAACATTGCACCCTGATCGGACGTTCTTATCCCAATCACTATAAGGTACGTACTCAACGTTTGCGTTCCTTCCAATTTCCATCCATTTATCCGCTAACTCTTTCTTCTCATCGATAGCGGTCACAGTCCATCCTTTTTCCAGCAGAGCATTACAGAGTTCAAATCCCAGGAATTGTTGAGCAGCAAATACGAATGCATGATCCAAGTCAATCACTCCAATATATTTGTTATAACTCTTTCTCATGTAAGGAGAAATAAGAGGAAAACTTTCTTCCAAGGGAACCACGTTTCTCAGGAAGTACAATGAAAAGGTCTGTATGGGTTCCTTTTTGTAAACGCTCCGTATATATATCTTTTATGAGAGTGAATTGGTTTTTATAACGATTTAGAGTCATTGACTGAACGATATAAAGTGGGATGGACATTGCCTTGAATATTTCGTAGTCCCGGGATCGTTGTAAGATGAAGGCTTCACACTCTTCCTCCTTTACCTTCAAAACCTGTGATAGCTCTTTAATCACTTTCTTATAAAAGAATTTCTGTTCTTTCTCTTGTTCCAGATGATCGTATAATGACACACAGGGTGAGAGCATGACAGCACTGCGAATATCGTTCTCCAATTTCGGATACAGTTTCTTTAATACTAACGCTCCCATACCTTCAGCCAAAATGTGGATCTTTCCGTTGATGATTTCATTTCGCTTCACGTGTTGATAAAGTCGCCTGGCAAGTTGAACGGCTTGATCGCTACCCCAGTTCGCTCCATAAAGATTACTATAATACACAATATACCCTTTGGAAGTCAGATCTTGAATCCACTTATACCGCGCTTCATGCTGAACCCAAAAGCTGCTTTTCCCGTCTACGTAGTGATGGGAATCCCCAATGATCATTACAGCGAATCCGTTCGGGCGTTCAGGATAATGAATCATGCACCACTCTTGCTCTAATTGAAACAATCGCTGATACATTCAAATTTCTCCTTTTACATAGTAGGTCTCTATAGTTTATGTTAGGAATCCGTAAAGGTAAGGGAGATAGCCCATTGGTACCCTATTATTTACAAACTCCCTCATGATGACAGGGGTTACATTTCACAGATTCGCCATTTATTAATTGATTCAGCTGTGATAGAATATAAAAGATTGAAATGGGTTACAACATACAAAGACTTTAGTTGATTACATAGGAATGAGGTGACTTGGCGTGAGATTTTTTTGGATGTTCTTCTGGGCTTTTGCATTGTCTGAAATGTTGACTTACGTTGTGAGCTCTATGAATGGAATCGAATTCCATTTTCAAACAGGATTGATCCTTACCGTTTGTTTCGCGGTATTGGTATTCCTTATCACGCTTGTTATTCCAAACGAGCCTGTTGAAAACCATTAAAAAAAGCAGCCATATTCGGCTGCTTTTTTTATTGAATTATTAATCCATCTTTCACTGCATCGATGGTGATGATCTGGCCGGTTCGTATGTTCCCGGCAATCAGCTCCCTGGCGAGTTTCGTCTCGATTTCCCTTTGGAGGTATCTTTTTAAAGGACGCGCACCATAAACCGGATCATATGCGGATTGAGCGATAAAGTTTTTCGCTCCTTCTGTGAGAGAAAGCGTGATATGCTGATCCTGCACCCGGTGTTGAAGATTTTCTATAAGCTTATCGATGATCCCTTTTATATTTTCGATACTCAGTGGTTTGAACAGGATGATGTCATCCACCCGGTTAAGAAATTCAGGTCGGAATGAAGTGCGCAGCTGTCCCATCACCAGGTCCTTCGTTTCTGAATCAATCTCTTCTTCTCCTTTGTTACGTTCCAAGAGATGAGCAGAACCTATATTGGAAGTCATAATGATCACTGTATTTTTACAGTCAATCGTCCTGCCTTGTGAATCAGTGATGCGACCGTCATCGAGCATCTGCAGAAGAATATTGAACACTTCCGGATGTGCTTTTTCGATTTCATCCAACAAAATGACGGAATAAGGCTTACGCCTGATTGCTTCTGTCAGCTGACCGCCTTCTTCATAGCCAACATAACCCGGAGGTGCACCGATCAACCGGGAAACCGCATGTTTCTCCATGTATTCAGACATATCGATTCGGATCATCTGCTCCTCACTATCAAACAGCGTTTGAGCAAGGGTCTTAGCAAGCTCGGTCTTTCCAACCCCTGTTGGACCTAAGAAAATAAATGAACCGATTGGTCTGTTCGGATCCTTGATCCCTGCCCTTGCCCGGATGACCGCGTCACTGACCAGTTGGACAGCCTCATCCTGTCCGATCACCCGCTCATGGAGTATGCTATCAAGCTTCAACAACTTTTCCCTTTCACCTTCTACAAGCTTGGTCACAGGGATACCGGTCCATCTCGCCACAATGTTGGCCACTTCCTCTTCTGTCACTTCTTCCCGCAAGAGACGTCCTTCCTGTTCTTTCATCATTTCCTGTTCTACTCTTTGGAGCTCTTTTTCCATTGCCGGAATCCGCCCGTGCCTTAGCTCGGCGGCTTTATTCAAGTCATAATCACTTTCGGCTTCTTCTAACAGGCGACGAAGTTTTTCAAGTTCTTCCCGTTTCTCCTGAACGACTGCGATACTTTCTTTTTCCTGTTGCCATTTTAATTTCATGCTATTCGCTTTTTCCTTGAGATTGCTTAAATCTTCACGAATACGGTCAAGACGTTCAAGACTTCCTGAGTCCTTCTCTTTATTCAATGCAGCTTCCTCAATTTCAAGCTGCATCACTCTACGGGTCACTTCATCTAGCTCTGAAGGCATCGAGTCGATTTCGGTTCGGATCATCGCGCATGCCTCGTCGATCAAGTCGATCGCTTTATCAGGCAGAAACCGGTCAGATATATAGCGGTCGGACAGTCTGGATGCAGCCACGATGGCACGATCATGAATATTGACACCATGATGGATTTCAAACCGTTCCTTTAAGCCCCTCAAGATGGAAATCGTATCTTCTACGTCCGGCTCCTGAACAAGAACCTGCTGAAAGCGCCTCTCCAAGGCGGGATCCTTTTCGATATACTTTCTGTATTCATTGAGGGTGGTTGCCCCGATACAATGTAGTTCTCCCCTTGCAAGCATCGGTTTCAGGATGTTCCCTGCATCCATGGCTCCTTCGGTTTTCCCTGCTCCAACAATGGTATGAAGCTCATCAATAAACAGAAGAATGCGTCCTTCACTCTTTTTTACCTCTTGCAATACGGCCTTCAGACGCTCTTCGAATTCCCCCCTGAACTTGGCTCCCGCCACTAATGAGCTCATATCCAATTCAAAAATGGTCTTATCTTTCAAACCTTCCGGAACGTCCTTTCTGACAATTCTTTGTGCAAGACCTTCAACGATGGCCGTCTTTCCTACACCAGGCTCACCGATCAGGACCGGATTATTTTTTGTTTTCCGTGAAAGGATACGTATGACATGACGAATTTCACTATCCCTTCCGATCACCGGATCGATCCTTCCTGAACGCACGTCTGCCACAAGATCTCTTCCGTATTTTTTTAACGCTTCGTACTTCACTTCAGGATTTTGTGTCGTCACCCTGCTCCCTCCTCTAATTTCTTCAATGATTTCGATTAATTCTTTTTCGAGTATTCCATGGTTCATTAAGTAGGTTGTAATGGGATGTTTCTTCTGTTTCCAAATGGACAGGGCAAGATGTTCAATTGATATATAGTCATCTCCCCACTTGTTCTTCAGATTCTCACTGTCCTGCAAAAGTTGATGAATATCCCTGGAAAAAAACTGCCCATATTGGACCCCTTCCCCTTCTACAGAAGGACTATCGTTCAACTTCTCATGAATCCATTCCACCATGCCGTGAACGTTTAGCCCAGCCCGATCATATATGGTACCGAGGAAGCTGTCTTCTGACATTAACAGGGACTTCCATAAATGAAGGGTGCCTACATCTGTATGTAGCTTTTCTTTGGCCGATTGCCCCGCAGACACCAATCCTTCTTGAATGCTGTGAGTCATATTATCAAAATCCATCATATTCCACCTCGCATTTGACCTTTATTGACCTTAATGACATTATATCGGTTTATACGAAAAAAAGGAAAGAAAAAGGAACAAGGAAACCTCTTGATTACGAAGCACCCTTGTTCCTCTTGTTTATGGCTTTCTCATATACGACCAAAGACGATTATGATTGGAGTTCTCAGGAAACCTGTCCCCTGCTTTCAAGCGCAGTTTTTGCGGATTTTTCACCATGCTTCCGGTTTCACCGATTTCTATATACTCACCATTATTAGGCGCTTTTTCCCCGGCCCTGAATTGTCGTGACTGTCCCATATTACCCCTCCTTTTTCGAAGCGATGCTTCCTTCCTATTTTTCTACAAGCCGGTTCTTTCATGCATGCCAGATGAAGGATAAATATGATAAACACGTTACGGTTCGGTTAACATTGGGAAAAAGGCTTTACAGTCTTTCCCTTTATGGTGTTAAATTAAAAAATGTGGAGAATAAAAGCTTGGAGGATATACAATGGATTTTTTTCTGATCATGAAATACTTATTTTTAGGGATTTTTCAAGGGTTTACAGAACCTATCCCGATTTCATCGAGTGGACATCTGCTGCTCGCTCAACATTTTCTTGGCATCAAAGACGCTACCCTGACGTTCGAAATGCTCGTCAATACCGCTTCATTGCTTGCTGTACTCATTATTTACCGTGAAGATATATTCCGTCTGATCGTAAATGGATTGGGCTATTTCAAACATAAAACACCTGAAACGAAGCGTGACTTCCATTTCATTGTCTACTTACTGATCGGGACAATCCCTGCAGGGGTAATTGGTGTATTATTCGGTGATGTGATCGAGAAGCATTTAACAGGTATTTATACTGTAGGAATTACTCTAATTATCACAGGTATCGCACTTTGGTTAATCCGTAACCTTAGAGGAAGAAAGAATGATGGAGACTTGAATGTGAAAGATGCCATCGTCATCGGACTTGCACAGGCGGTAGCCCTCATTCCTGGTATCAGTCGATCAGGCGCAACCATCGTAGCTGCCATGGCTAGTGGAATGAAAGCAGAAACAGCTTTGCGCTTCTCATTCCTGCTTTATATTCCCGTGAGTGTAGGAGTCATGGTATTCGGAATCACTGATCTGATGAATGATGAAAATTTAGCAACCATGGCGATTCCTTACTTAGTAGCATTCGTAGCTTCTCTGATTGCTTCTTACTTCTCCTTGAAATGGTTCATGAATATCATGGCTAAAGGGAACTTGAAATATTTTGCCATTTACTGTGCTGTCGTCGGTGCGGCTGTTCTTATTTTCGCTTAGTCCTCTTCTATCCGTCCGGTGCCTTTGTTAAGATATTATAATAAGACATTATGATGGAAATGATGTGATCTCATGAGTGAAAATCTTGAACTTCCAATTGGGATAAAGCAATTATTTATTGAGAAAAACAACATTAGAAAGGTTAAAAAAGGACGATTTTTGTTTCAGGAAGGGAAATCGGCCCACGAGCTATATTTAATCCAGAGAGGTCGCGTTCAAATCAGTAAAGTCATTCCTGATGGACGCGAATTATCCCTCCGCATCTGTTCAAGCGATGATGTCATCGGCGAGTTAACGTTGTTTTGCAAAGATGCTACCTATATGCTCAGTGCCAAGGTACTTGAGGATTCTGACATTTTTGTATTAGGGAAGGAAGTCTTTGAAGAGAAGCTTTCCCAGAACGGTGATTTGACGATTGCATGGCTGAAATGGATCCAGCATCAAAATCATCAAAATCAGACAAAATTCCGCGACCTCATCCTACATGGAAAAAAAGGTGCCCTGTATTCTACCCTGATCCGAATGACCAATAGTTATGGTAAAGACGTTGAAAAGGGCATTCTGATTGATTTCCCATTAACCAATCAGGAATTGGCGAACTTCTGCGGATCATCCAGGGAAGTTGTGAACAGGATGTTGAGTGACTTAAAGAAAGAGAATGTGCTTGTTACAGAAAGAGGATATATCACCATCCTGGACCTTGATTATCTGAAGGATGAAATCGACTGTGAACATTGTCCGGTTTCGATTTGCCGAATCAATTAATCATGAAAATCCCCATGGGGCAACAGTTGCCCCATGGGGATTTTCATGTATTTCAGTTATTAACGTATGCCTAATGCAATCTTCGCATATCGGGACATATTGTCTTTGCTCCATGGTGGATTCCAGACGATGTCTACTTCAGTTTCTTTAACTTCAGGAATATCCCTGAGTGCCGTTTTCACTTGATCTACGATGGTTCCGGCGAGTGGGCATCCCATTGACGTCAATGTCATGGTGACCGTCGCCTTCCCTTCTTCATCCAGATCAACATCATATACTAAACCTAAATTAACAATGTCTATTCCTAATTCAGGGTCGACAACCTGTTCCAATGCACCCATCATGTTATCTTTAAGGTCTTGGTCCATGCTAATCACTCCTTTATGCTTGTCTTTTATCCATTTTCACTACTCATCTTAACAAATAACCAGGTATAAAACAAAAGGTTAAGCTGATAGATGCTTACTAAACCACTCGACGAGTTGTAATACGCCTTCCCGCGACACCTTATGATCGGCTTTATCATCTTCAATAAAGAGCAAATGATCTTCATTACTTTCATAATAAGGTAAAATGCTTTCATAGAATTCCCGGGTCAGATTGAACGGTACAACTTTGTCCCGTTTCCCATGCCAGAACATGAGTGGCCTTCCCTCAAGCTTTTCAGGTTGAAGGCTTAAATCGTAGCGTGCAAGTTCTTTCATCATTTGATCGATTTCCTCTTCGCTGAAAGGTATTTCATATCCTAAAGATGCTACTTGTGACAGCTGTGCCTCTGCAAACTTTACATATGTAGGATTACCCATCAACGAAACGGCAGAGGATATCCACTGATATTGTGTCAGGGCACCTAATGTCACGATCCCTCCCATGGACGTACCGGCAACTCCGATTCCATTCGGAAGGATGAGGCCTTTTTCTTCAAAGTGTCCTTTTAAGATCGATATTTCATGAATTGTATTCAAAACAATCTTCCAAAAGACTTCTCCTAATTGATATTCGGATTTCCCTGTTGTACGTTCTCCATGCTCTAAGCAATCGGGAAGGATCACCCTGAATCCTTTCTCCGCCAGAAGATAGGCGTAGTGAAGATTATGCTCTTTCGCACTCGTGAAGCCATGAATGAAAAAGCATGTGGGCAGCGGTTTATCTATGTTCTCTTCCTTTACAAGATGAAGAAATGGGATTTTCTGAAATATTGACTTATCGACTAGAATCATGTTTGTCCTCCCCCTCCTGACTGCATTTCACTTTACTATGATATCCTAGATTTGGTAGTATGTATAATATTTAAATCGTAAGCGTTTGTAAACATTCTTTAAAGCCAATAAACAGGATATGGACAGCGTTCAAGTTGTCACGATACACTAGAATAGCCTTAAACCAATAAGATTGGGGATTTGAATTGATGAACTCACAAGAAAAACACCTGATTGTTCTGGATCTTGACGGAACATTATTAACCGATGAGAAGAAAATTTCACCAAAAACCCACGATATACTGAAAAAAGCACGCCTCAAAGGGCATGAAGTGATGATCGCAACGGGAAGGCCTTTCCGCGCGAGTGAATTATATTATCAACAATTGCAGCTTGAGACTCCCATCGTTAACTTCAATGGTGCTTTCGTACATCACCCATCCGATCCATCCTGGGGCCTGTACCACGAACCGATGGATTTAAAAGTGGCGAAACAAATCATCGATGCATGTGAAGAATTTAAGTTTCGCAACATTGTTGCAGAAGTGATGGATGATGTTTATCTCCATTATCATGATGAGAAGATCATCGATGTCTTCATGATGGGGAATCCAGCCATCTCTACTGGTGACATTCGCAATGTACTGTCAGATCATCCCACCTCCATGCTCATCCATGCCGAGGAAGAAGATGTTGCAGAGATTCGTGCACATTTGGATGACGTTCATGCCGAATTAATCGATCATCGCCGGTGGGCCGCTCCTTGGCATATTATCGAAATCGTTAAGACCGGCTTGAATAAAGCGGTGGGTATCGACCGGGTAGCTTCCTCATTAAACATCCCGAAAGAAAGGATCATCGCATTCGGGGATGAAGACAATGATCTTGAAATGCTTGAATACGCCGGGACTGGTGTCGCCATGGGAAATGCCATAGATCCACTGAAGGATATTGCAAATGAAGTGACACTTTCAAATGAAGAGGACGGGATCGGCCGCTATTTACAAAAACGCTTCGACCTTTAACTTTTTTGGCAGTGGTGGGTATATCTTCTTACTGTATGATCCCCCTTTGTTAGCCATACTAGTAAAGAACGCGACTCTGCGTTCCAACTTGCAAAAGGGGTGGTAGTGATGGGTAGAAATAAATCAAAACGATTTGTACAACAAGGTAAAATTGCTGTATCAAAACATGATGAGCGAATCCCGTATCATCTCACGTATGCTGAAGCCGAGGCGAAGAAGCTTGCTTCCAGTGAATCAGGGGGCCTTGAGTAATGAGTAATCCATTATTTCAACAAGCCCGCAGCGCTGTCTCTTCTGCCAAACAGGCGTGCAGTTCGGGGCAAAATGCTCAAATGTCCATTGATAAAGCAAAGAATGCTTTGTCTTCTGCTTATGCGAATTCAAATGTTGAAGAACAAAAGCAGCTTCATGCTCTTCAAGATGAGTTAAACCGCCTATCATAACGAACATCAAGACAGGGTTGCCCACTATGGACAACCCTGTTATTCATGGCATCGTTATCACATATGGATGAATGATCTTTCCATCCCCATCATCCCGCTCATACAGACTCAATATCAATTGACCGCTTTTCCCTTTCACTTCTTTAAGAACGATGGCAAACTCCGACCAGTTAGGCGCTTCCTTATTCAATTTATGCAATGTTTCTGAGATAAGCACTCTATGCCCATCTTCCACTGAATAATAGAAACTTCCATTCGATACACGGGCTTGCCCGCTGATTGTATAGACCCCTTTGATTTCTCGAAATTTCACATTTCTGAAAGAGGGATTTTCTTCAGGTATTTGAAAAGCAGCAGTTGCGCGTAAAGGGTGACTGAAACCACTCATGTCTTCACCCATTAGCACCGCTTCAATTGTATAGTCACCCTTCGGCACGCGTTTCCCTCCGTGAACATAATCCCATCGTTCTTTCCAGATCTTCGTAACGCCCCTTTTCAATTCGATGGTCTGAAAAGCCTGTAAAAATGATTTCCCCACACTGTATCGATATACCACTTTTCCCTTCTCATTTTTGATGGTAAAGTCAAACATTTGACTTGTAGGGAATGTGATGCTCATGTCTCGTTCACTATTATTGTAAAGGAGCAGTTGGATTTCGACTCCTTCTTCTCCAGGAAGCGCATCTACTGAATAAATCAAAGGTACTCTTCCGGCATAAGCGGTCAGTGATGAAGACATAAACAGGATAGAACTGAAAAGTATATACAGTATCGTTTTCAAAGGTGATGCCCCTTTCTATCTAGGTTCACCTTTAGTATTTGTTAAATATAAGAATCTAATCTTTTCTAAAGAACCCAAATATCCCGGTTGTTTGGACGATATTCGTAAACGCATTGGGATCTACGTCCTTGATGGTATGTTCCAGCTCATATAATTCATATCTTGAAATGACGATGATCAACATTTCTTTATCTTCACCAGAAAAAGCCCCTTTGGCGGGTAATGTGGTAATTCCCCTCACCAATTTGGAATGAATGGCTTCCCTCAATTCATTTGATTTTTTCGTGACGATCATGGCCGTCAGCTTCTCATGACGGGTATGAATGGCATCGATTACCCGTGTAGAGGCATACAATGTGACTAATGTATATAGTGCTTTTTCCCATCCGTAAAGGAAGCCTGCAGACGTGATAATAACAGCATTCATCAAGAAGAAATAAGACCCCACGGGCTTATCTTTCATTCTGGAGAGAATCATGGCGATAATGTCCATCCCCCCAGTTGACGCCCCCCATTTCAACGTGATCCCGACACCAATCGCAGCAATGACCCCACCGAATACGGCATTAAGAAGGATATCCGGTGATAATTTAATGACCGGTATCACTTCCAGAAAAAAGGAAGTCAAAAATACCGAAATAAAGCTATAAACAGTGAAGGAACGGCCCACCTTCAACCATCCCAGAATGGTTACCGGAATATTAAGGATGAATAATAATATACCTGTTGAAATATTGAACGGTGCAAATTCCTTCAGTACGCTTGACAGCAACTGGGCAAGTCCCGTAAAGCCGCTGGCATATACGTTTGCTGGTATAAGAAAGAAATTCATGGCAATGGCCCCTAACAGGGATCCGACCAAAACCACGACAAATTTCTTAGCTTCTAGTTGAACATGATCTCTGGACATACACATACCTCCTGCATCTAGTTGTTATTTTCTATGTTCCACATTATATCTTAACTAAACTCCCCCAGCTAATCATCTTTTTATCATAAATTCATGGTTAATCGATTGTTATTTTCATCAAAAGTAGCTAGACTGAAACTATAAGACCAGTCAAAGGATGATGAGAATGACAGTTAAATTATTTGCCGATAGTGCAAGCGATCTTCCAGCTGCCTATTTCAAGGAACACAACATAGAGCTTCTGCCCCTTAAAGTACATATAGATGGTCAAGATTACGAGGATTTGATCACCATCGAACCCGAAACGGTATTCAACAAAATCAGGGAAGGCCATATGCCGAAAACGTCTCAAGTATCACCCGACCTTTTTTTAAAAAGGTTCACTGAGCTTGCAGAATCAAATCAGTCAGGCATTTACGTCGCTTTCTCCTCCCAACTTTCAGGGACGTATCAAACAGCTGTCATGATCCGCGACCAGGTAAAAGAGGACTATCCGGATCTCGACTTGACCATCATTGATTCAAAATGCGCCTCACTTGGCTACGGATTGGTCGTCATGAAAGCAGCTGAACTTCTCCAGAATGGAGGTACAAAGGAAGAAATCATACAAGCCTCAAGGTTCAACTCAGAGCACATGGAACATCTTTTTACCGTAGAAGATTTAGAATATCTCGCTAAAGGAGGCCGCGTTTCAAAAGCCTCTGCCTTTCTGGGTGGGCTGTTGAACATCAAACCTCTTTTGCATGTTGAAGATGGGAAGCTCGTACCGATTGAAAAAATGCGTGGAAAAAAGAAGCTTCTTAAACGCATTCTTGACTTAATGGAAGAACGCGGTGAAGACCTTTCCAACCAGGTCATCGCCATCAGTCACGGTGATGACAAAGAACTCGCTCTTGAGATGAAAAAACTCATTCAGGAAAAATTCTCACCGAAAGACGTATATATTAGTATTATCGGGTGTGCCATCGGATCTCATACAGGGACAGGAACCTTAGCCATATTTTTCCTGAATCAACACTCATAAACTCCCCTCCTACTCCTCATACTAAAAGGGAGATCCAATATGGAAGGGAGCATCACCATGTCACATACTTCTGATAACGAAAAAAAGGCCAGAGACAACAATGCCCTGCGCCAGGAGAAAAATAAAATCAAAGAAGTGAACCGAAAAGCAGGAAAAAATCAATACTCTAAGAAGACGGACCATCTGTAAGGGATGGACTGGAAGAAGGCACGGGCTCTTCATGAGGCCGTGCCTTTTTTATTTTAGGCTATTTTCGTAAACATTGTTGCTTTTGGATGTAGCGAGTGGCGGTTGATTTCGGCTATAGGTGCTCGCTTTCCGCGGGGCTGGCGATGAGCCTCCTCGGCTGACGAAACGTCCGTGGAAAGCGGAGCAGTTCCCTTCACCCTCCTTCACCACAACCTAAATGACAGAGCATCGAAAATCTTAGTTTGGATACGAATCGCAACAATCTTTGCGAAAACAGCCTCATTTCAACTCCCATGAAAAAGTTTAGACGTTTCTCATATATTCTCGACTTACCCTCTCAACCTTTATAAAAAATCCACTTCCACCCGATAAAGAAGTTGTATGTCCCCACACAGCTTGTCTATAATGAAAGAAGGAAAAAGTATGGAGGGGTTACATATGGCAAAGGAAAGTTCATTCGATATCGTATCCAAAGTTGATATGTCGGAAGTAAGCAATGCGATTCAAATTGCACTGAAGGAAGTACAAACACGTTATGACTTCAAAGGAAGCAAGAGTGACATAAAATTGGACGGTGAGGAAATTGTCCTTGTCTCAGATGATGAGTTCAAAATGAATCAGTTGAAAGACGTCCTTCTAAGCAAACTGATCAAGCGTAATGTCCCGGTTAAAAATCTGGATTACAGCAAGCTTGAAGGTGCCTCAGGCGGCACAGTCCGTCAGCGTGCGAAGCTTATACAAGGAATCGACAAAGAAAACGCAAAAAAAATCAACACCATCATCAAGAATTCCGGCGTGAAGGTAAAGAGTCAAGTACAGGATGATCAAGTACGCGTAACCGGAAAAAGTAAGGATGATCTTCAAAAGATCATCGCAGCCATCCGCGAAGCCGACTTATCTATTGATGTACAATACGTAAACTTCCGTTAAAACGGTTTTTCAAAGAAGTCTAATGGGTACAATAATTCCATTAGACTTCTTTCAATTTAGGAGGAAAAACATGAAGAAAAAAGTCATCATTATAGGTGCCGTCGGCGGCGGTGCCACAACGGCATCCCAAATCAGGAAAGTCGACAGTGAGATTGAAATCATCCTTCTTGAGAAAACATCGTACTTATCCTACGGTGCATGCGGCATGCCCTATTATTTGGGAGATGTGATCAAGGACCGTGAAAGTCTGTTTGCAGCGACTCCTGAACGTTTACATACGAAAAAGAACATCGATGTCAGAATGCATCATGAAGCGTTACAAATCAATCGTGACAAAAAAACGTTACTTATAAGGGATCATGGCGGCAACAGCGATTATGAGGAATCATATGATTACCTGGTCATCGCCACAGGCGCATCTCCTTTTCTCCCTGACATAGCCGGTCTTCAGCAAATCCCTGCTTTCCATCTCAGAACCGTTGAAGACATGGATAGAATCAAACAATTCTTAGAAACAGAAAAGCCTGAAACATGCACGATCATAGGCGGTGGATTCATCGGGGTGGAAATGGCTGAAAACTTCACTCATCTCGGGATGAAGGTGAACATCGTCGAACGATCACAACATGTCATCAGCATTATTGATGATGAAACCGCTAAGCTATTGCAGGATCATATCACCCTGCAGGATGTTAAGCTGTTCACAAATGATGGTCTGAAAGAGGTACTACCGGAGTGTACATTGAAGCTGGAGAGCGGCGAAACGTTCCCAACCGATTTCATCCTCCTTTCTGTAGGAGTGAAGCCACGAAACCAACTGGCAAATAAAGCCGGATTATCCATCGGGGAATCAGGCGGGGTTGTGACCAATGAGTACATGCAAACGGATGACCCCTGCATCTATGCCGTTGGGGATGTTGTCGAGTCCATTGATTTCATTGACGGTACGCCTAAACAAGTCCCGCTTGCCTGGCCAGCCCACCGGCAAGCCTACATCATCGCAAAGCATCTATCGGGAAACCCTGTCCCATTTAAGGGAATGCTCGGAACAGCCATCGCGAAAGTATTCGAACTTTCCATCGCTTCAACGGGATTGGGTGAGAAAGAGTTAAAGGACAAGGGCTACGCCTATAAAACGGCTGTTCACGAAGGAAAATCCCACGCCGGATACTACCCTGGTGCTCAGGATGTTTATGTAAGGGTTCATTTCTGTCCTGATACAGGTAAGATCTTTGGTGGTAATGTGGTAGGGGGTGAAGGTGTCGATAAACAAATCGACATCCTGGCCACTGCCATATACGGTGGATTGACGGTTACAGATCTCCAGGAAATCGAAACCTGCTATGCCCCTCCCTTTTCTTCACCAAAAGGGTTGTTAAATATGATTGGTTATAAAGCCGTCGGGTTGATGAATGAGAAATAAATGAATAATGACAGGCAGGCTCCTCTTGGCAGGAGCCTGTTTTTTTATGATGCTGAGATGATGGTGGTAGAATTTGTTAATTGGCTGGATCTTTGATGAAAACGGTCGGATTCCTTGCTATTCCCGCTGGATTCCATCGGAAAATGGCCGGATCTTTAAACAAACCCGCCGGATTCCCTTCAACATCGGCTGGATTCCTCCCCCACACATCGTTATCACTGAAAACCCCTAGCCCAATTATGCTACTTACACCACCCATACCCAAAAATCACGTTAATAATAATTTTTTCCGGGTAAACACTATCCTAAGATAACCTATACCTTAAAAGGAGTGTTTTCATTGTCTCAACAACAGCAAAATCAAAAGCAGACATTTCCACCTCAACATCAGAATCACCAGCCCGGTACAGTGGATGAAATGAACCCCCAACCTATCCATACGGATCAAAATTATAAAGGCAGCGGCAAGTTAGACGGGAAGGTCGCCCTCATTACCGGCGGCGACAGCGGAATTGGTCGTTCGGTTGCCTGGTACTTTGCAAGGGAAGGTGCCCATGTGGCCATATCGTACTTAGATGAGCATGAGGATGCTAATAAAACGAAGGAATTGGTAGAAGCTGAAGGAGTCAGGTGCATCCTTTTCCCCGGGGACATCGGAAGCTCCACATTTTGCAAAGACATTCTGAATAAAACGATCTCCGAGTTCGGCAAGCTTGATATCCTTGTGAATAATGCGGCTGAACAACATCCACAGGATGGCCTGACGGATATAAGCGATGAGCAGCTGGAGCGCACTTTTAAAACCAATGTATTTTCTATGTTCTACTTGACCCGAGCCGCTCTTCCTCATCTTAAGAAAGGTGCTTCGATCATTAACACGGCTTCGATCACGGCGTATAAAGGCAATAAGGATCTCATCGATTACTCTTCCACCAAAGGTGCCATCGTCAGTTTCACCCGATCGCTTTCGGAGAATATTGCATCCGATGGTATTAGAGTGAACGGAGTAGCTCCAGGGCCGATCTGGACACCTCTGATTCCATCTACCTTCAGTTCTCAGAAGGTTTCAGAATTTGGAGGAAACACACCCCTCGGAAGGGCAGGACAGCCATTTGAATTAGGACCTGCCTACGTGTACCTGGCAAGTGACGATTCCAGCTATGTGTCAGGACAGATGATTCATATAAATGGAGGGACCGTCATCAACGGATAAAAAAAAGCGGCTGAAGGCTGATGCTCTGTTATAGGGCCATCACGCGTTTCAGTCGCTTTCCATTATCCATTCACTTTTCGTTCACTACATGAACATCGCTTCACAATATGATGCGGGACGATGATCCTTTTGATAGGCTCTTTCGGGTTTTCAATCTTTTGAATCAGGCTTTTCGCTGCCTCGTTCCCAAGATTATATATATTGATATCCACCGATGTGAGCGGCGGCCGTGACATCTCGGCAAGGAGTACATTATTGAAGCTGACAATGGAGATATCTTCAGGTACTCGGATTCCCATCTCATCAAGAGTGTTCAATACACCAAGAGCCATTAAATCATCTGCCACCACGAGTGCCGTCGGGGGATCTTCCAGCTGCATGAGCTCATTGATTGCCTCACGTCCTCCTTCACGAAGAAATTCTTCATGGATGATGTAATCGTCATTCATATCGATCCCTGCATTTCTAAGGGACTTTTCATATCCTAACAAACGCTCAACCGTCACGACGAGATTAAGGTCACCACCGATAAATCCAATGCATTCATGCCCAAGTTCCAAGAGGTAATCCGTTACTTCCTTCGTCGCCCGGAAGTTATCATTGTCCACATGAGTGATTTCTTCACAATATTTATAAGGTTTTCCGACAACGACAAAGGGGAAGTCCCGATCCTTCAAATAATTCATTACTTTATCTTCTACCTTTGAATAAAGCAGGATGATCCCATCAACACGTCCACCCTGGACCATCTGGACAACCCCGTCATATATCTCCTCTTCGGATTGACCTGTAGACATTTGAAGGGCATACTGTTTTTCCTGTGCCCCTTCACTTAAACCCCTTAATACCGTCGGAAAGAATGGGTTTTGTGAAAAAGTACTGGCCGAACCCGGTAATACAAGTCCTAACACTTGAGTCGACTGATTTGCCAGGCTCCTTGCGATGAAATTAGGGTGATACCCCAGCTGCTCCATCGCTTCCCGTACTTTTTGTTTTGTTTTTTCGCTTATTCTTGGATTATTTGCAATAACCCGCGAAACCGTAGATGGTGCCACGTTCGCAAGCTTTGCCACATCCTTTATGGTGACCGCCATTCATTCCACCCCCCCTTTTTAGAAAAGCTTAGTCCCTGCACGGGATGCTTTCCGTTAATTAAAACGCTTCCAATTTATTATTTTTGAAAATGACAGCAGGGATCCTGTATCAGATCCCCCGCAACTATCATTGCTGCTTCTTTCCTTTTCCCCGTTTCCATACAAGATAGAGGAATAGAAGAAATAAGACATACATAATCCCAAGTGTGATTAGGTAAGGATAATTCAGCCCACTTTTGTTTTTAAGCAAGTAAATCTCTGCTTCTTCACGGTCAAGGACGAGATGATAATTTCCTTCTTTATCACTGCGGACAAGGTCATCACCGATTAACCCCTTTAATTCATGGTTATCCGCCAGTTCTTCTTTTGTCAATTGAACATTCTGTGTTTCGCTTGAATTGTTGATCGCTATAACGGTTGTTTGATCCTCGTACGTCCGCTTAAAGATCCCCATCCCATCTTTATTGTAGAGAGGTTCGATATCCCCTCTTGTCAATGATGGGTATTCTTGACGGATCTCCCCAAGACGACTGATGTAATCAATCAGTTCTTCATCCGCCCTGAAATTCATAAAGCGGCGGTTGTCAGGATCGTTGCCCCCGTCCATGGCGATTTCCGATCCGTAATAAACAATTGGAATACCTGGAGTTGTATACATATAGGTCAGAGCAAGCTTCCATCTCGTACCCGGAAATAGCTTCTCTTGAACAATCATTCTAGTAAAGCGTTCCATATCATGGTTATCAATGAAGGTACCCATTAAATATGGATTATCATAATAGGTTTTATTGTATTTCCAAAAATTGAATAACCGCTCCATGGAGGTATCCGGCTTCTGGAAAACGGTACGCATTTCTTCTGCCTGAGGGACATTGACGAAACCATCTATCCCTGCATCATTGTAGGCAGCAATCTTTTCCGGATCTCGGTCGAACACTTCCCCCAACAGGTAAAAGTCATCCTTGACTGACTTCACCTCTTCACTGAATTCGTCCCAGAACTCTTGAGGGACATGACGCACTGTGTCCAGACGATAACCATCAATATCGGTTTCTTTGATCCACCACTTGGCAGCATCAAACAGGTAGCTTTTCACTTCGGGATTTTCTGTATTTAAATCGGGAAGGTCATATAACCACGCATTTTGAAGACTTTCTTCATTATTAAAGTTCATCGGCTGTTTGTCATGGAACCAATCCTCTTTATCCGGGTCGTTGACCCAAGGATGCTCCGGTCCGACATGGTTCACCACAAAATCCAGCATGACTTTCATATCCCGCTTATGTGCTTCATCCACCAGCTTCTTGAATGTTTTCATCGAGCCGAAATGTTCTTCGGTCTTATAGAAATCTGTGATCCAGTAACCATGATAGCCCATGGGTTGATTATCAAAGATAGGAGTCAGCCAAATGGCAGTGAAACCCATATCCTTAATATAATCCAGCTTATCAATGATTCCTTGGAAGTCCCCGCCCTGATAGGCCTTCGGGTCCTCCGTGTTTACATTTTTATCATTGCTCATATCCCCATTATTAAAGCGATCGACCATTAGAAAATAAATGGTCTCATCCTGCCATTTGCGTTCTTCTTTTTCAACTGCTCCTACCGGAAGGGCGTAAAAAAGAAGAAACGGGACTAAAATGAGAGATAATACTCTTCTTTTCATCTCCGCTCCTCCTAAAAATGTTAGTAACGCCTATAAGATTATCCTTTTGTACCCCCTGCCGTCAATCCTGAAACGAAGTATTTCTGGAAGAACAGGAATAATAGGGCAATCGGTACGGCAATAAGCACAGAGCCGGCAGCAAAGGTCGTAAATTCTGCTCCGAACTGTTTTGCCACCATATCATAAAGGGCAACCGGTAATGTGTACATCTTTTCTGAACGCAACAGGATGCTTGCAATGATGAAATCTGCAAATGGTGCGATGAAAGAAAACAGTGCAACCACTGCAATAATCGGCTTCGCAAGGGGCATGACGATCTGGAAGAAAATCCGTAAATGTCCCGCTCCATCCATCTTGGCTGATTCATCAAGCTCTTTCGGGATCGTATCCAGATACCCTTTCATCAGCCATGTGTTCATCGGAATTTGACCTCCAACATAAACGAGGATCAAACCAATATGAGTATCTAAAAGTTTCGTTAACAGTGCTAGTACGAAAATCGCAATCAGTGCGGCGAAGTTCGGTATCATTTGTAAGATCAAGAATGTCATCAGCCCATTCTTACGACCGGCAAACCGGTAACGTGAGAATGAATAGGCCGTTAAACTGACGAGTAAGACAGTCAGGGCCATCGTGGATAAACTGACCTTCAATGAATTCCAGTACCAAAGCATATAATTACTTTTTTCGAGATCAAATAGTTCCTTGTAATGTGCCAATGTTGCATTCTTCGGAATAATGGAAGAACCGGATAAACTTTGACCCGGATTGAAAGAAGATCCAATGATCCAGGCAACCGGGTAAAGGATCAAGGCAAACATGATTCCAATGGCTGCGTATGAAAGTGTTAAACGTATGAGTTTCTGTCTCTTCATATTCATATTACATCATATCCTCTTCTTGGAATGATTTCGTTCTCTTGAACTGCCATATCGCTACTGTGATGACGATGATGGATAATAATAATGTGATGGCAGCGGCTTTCGAATATTGTGCAGACGTCATCGTCAAGCTGTAGATCCAGGAAATCAGAATGTCCGTCCCACCAGCATTTTGTCCTGTCAGGGCAGGCCCCCCGCCATTAAACAAATAAATAACATTAAAGTTATTAAAGTTAAATGTGTATTGGGTAATGATGATTGGTGCCGTTGCAAAAAGCACGAGTGGCAACGTAATGTTCTTGAATTTCTGAAAAGCTGATGCCCCGTCCACCGTCGCTGCTTCATAAAGCTCATCCGGAATCGATTGAAGCACTCCCGTTGTCATTGCAAAGATGAATGGGAATCCGAGCCAAGCCTGAATTCCAATCAGGGCAATTCGTGTATACATCGGTTCTGTCATCCAAGGAAGCCCTTCAATGCCGAAGAATCCTAAAATGTCACGATTAATTGTTCCGAATGATTCATTGAACATACCGGCAAACACCAGGATTGAAACAAAAGCCGGGATGGCCCAAGGCAGGATGAAGACTGTACGGATGATGGCTTTCCCTTTCAAATCCTTTTGATTGACAAGGATTGCAAGGAATACACCAAGTGCCACCTGAAGCGTTGTGGCACCGAATGTCCAAACGAGGGTCCAGGCAAGTACGGTAATGAATGTTTCTCTCCAAATATCAATCTTGAAAATATCAACAAAGTTTTGAATCCCCACCCAATCGACTAATTTAGCCGGTGGTGAATGGTACAAATCGTAGTTTGTAAAAGCAAGTAGGACAACAAAGATGATCGGAAAAATGACGACGAATACGAGCAGAAGAAATCCTGGCGACATTATAAGATATGGAAATCCATTGTCCACTAAATTTCTGTACTGTTCGCGAATGGTGCTAAGTTTCTCTCCCCTGTCTCTCTTTTCTCCGTTTTTATACGCGTCCCGAAGATTGAACAGATAAAAGCCGATACCGAAAATACATACTATGATGGCAAGAATTCCGTATACCATTAAGAAAATGGAGTGATCTCCATATGAGACGTCTGTCCCGAGGGTGGTTATCCCCCATAATCCGTAGCTGATCAAATCTCTGAAGACAAGGATAAAGGCGGCTGTCATGATCAGGAAGAATCCGCCCTTCATAAACTGTCTATGATACATCTGACCTAATCCAGGGATTAGGGAAAGGGCCAGCGCTGTTTTTTTATGTTTTGTTTGATAGGATTGTTGCTCCATCCTATATTCCCCTTTCTACGTTCACGATTTTGATAAGCTTCAAGAGCTTTTTAAGAAAAGAAGTGTTTATTTCCTTAAAAAGCCCTTGAATAGGTCTTTAAAAGGATAGCAGTACCTCTCAAGATGAGAAGGTACCGCTATAATTGATATTAGTTTGAGTGATTTGCATCAATGTTTTGCTGAATTTGTTTCACAGCTGCATCAAGAGCCGCTTTTGGTTCTTGCTTACCTGTTACAACTGTTTGAAGTGAATCAGCCATTGGTCCCCAAACTTCTCCCATTTCAGGGATATTCGGCATTGGAACCGCATATTGTGATTGCTCGGCAACCGCTTTTGCACCAGGATTGTCAGCGATCGCAGGATCGTCGATCAAACCTTCATTCGTTGGAACTTCCTGTGTTTGTTCAAAACGTAATTTAGCATACTCGTCTTGAGTGATGAATTCGATGAATTTTTGAGCCCACTCTTTGTTTTTAGAGTAACCTGATACATGCCATCCTTTAACACCCATGAATGTTTTCATTGGCTCACCGTTTGGAAGTTTAGGCATTGCAGAGATACCGATGTCGATGCCGGCATCTTTATACCCTTGGAAAGACCAAGGTCCGTTCATGACAGATGCAACTTTTCCTTCTCCGAAAAGACCGTCAAGTGCAGATCCGCCATTTTCCCCGATGATTCCTTTAGGGAATAATCCTTCTGTGTACCATTTTTGAATATATTCAGTACCTTCAACGGCACCTTCATTATTTAAGCCTAGATCTTTCGAATCTAAAGCACCATCTTTTTCAGCAAAAACATATCCGCCGAATCCACCGATCGGTGCATGTGCAAAATAGAAGTTATCCCAAAGGGCTAAGAAACCATATTTTCCGTCTTTTGTGAAATCTTTAGAGAAAGTGTAAACTTCATCCATTGTCTTTGGAGCTTCTTCCATTAACGCCTTGTTGTATACAAATACAGGTGTTTCAGAAGATTTTGGCAGTCCATATAACTTCCCGTCATAACTTTCAGCTGTCATAGAAGACTCGGTGAAACGCTTTTCAATTTCCCCGTCCACTTCTAAAGGAGCGATATGCCCTGCAAGAGCAAGCTCACCGATTTGGTCATGCGGTAATGTTAAAACGTCCGGGCCCGTACCTGCTGGACCGTCTAAACGTAATTGTTCTTTCATCTTTGTAGCCATTTCGACTTCTTTTACTTCTACTTTAATACCAGTTTCTTCTTCGAACTTGGCACCTACTTCATCCAGCCATCCAGTTTTCTCTTGGTCTTCCCAGACAACCAGTTTTTCAGGTTTGTTTGCATCGTCTGTCTTTTTCTCTCCGCTGTCGCCCGATCCTTCCTCACGGTTTGGACCACAAGCAGCGAGCGCCCCTAATACAAGCATGATTACCATCAGCAATGATAACGCTTTCTTCATTTCGACCCCTCCTAAGTATGTTAAAACTATTGATTCATATTTCAGATTGAACAAACGCTTGCACACACTATCAAAAAAACTTAAAAGATATCGCTTACATACTTTGTGAAAACGATTGCACAACCTATCTCTTATTATACAAACTATAATCCTTTTGACAATACTTTTTTAAATTTTTTTTAATAGTCACAAGAAAAACGAAAACGCTTTATTCCTTTACAACCGTATTATTGACATAGAAGCTTGTTTAGAATACTCTTTAAAGGAAATAGAAATGAGGAGGAACGACGATGCTCTTGGAAGCTGTTTATCATAGACCGAAAGACAATTATGCATACGCTTGCACTAATGAAGAATTACACATTCGTCTACGCACAAAGAAGAATGACGTAAACTCTGTCACCCTTCTCCATGGCGACCCTTATCAATGGGAAGACGGAAAATGGCTGTATAATCATAAAGAAATGGTCATTACCGGTTCTGATCATCTATTTGATTATTGGTTCGCTCCCATTACCCCTCCCTACAGGCGGCTTCGATATGGGTTTCTTCTTGGGGATGAAACAGAGGAAATATTTTATGGAGAAAAAGGGTTCAACGGATCCCCTTCCAGTGATATTGGAGATTTCTTCTGCTTTCCATTCTTGAATTCCATCGATGTGTTCAATGCCCCTTCCTGGGTGAAAGATACAGTATGGTATCAAATTTTCCCGGAGCGATTCGCGAACGGGAATCCAGAGAATGACCCCGAAGGAGCGCTCCCTTGGAATAGCGCAGACCCGACACCAACCAATTTCTTCGGTGGGGATCTGGAAGGTGTGACTCAGAATATACCTTACCTTAAAGAGCTTGGAATTACAGGGATCTATTTCACCCCCATCTTTAAGGCACACTCCAACCATAAATATGACACCATTGATTATTTTGAAATTGATCCACAATTTGGTACAAAAGAAACATTAAAGGAATTAATCAAGGCTTGTCATGAAAATGGGATCAAAGTGATGCTCGATGCTGTGTTTAACCATAGTGGTTTCTATTTCGAGCAGTTCCAGGATGTTCTGGAAAAAGGTGAAGAATCCCACTACCGCAATTGGTTCCATGCACATGATTTCCCTCTGGATATTGAAAGCAAGCCTCCCAACTACGATACGTTTGCATTCGAACCTTCCATGCCGAAGTTAAATACTGAAAACGAAGAAGTAAGGAATTATTTATTGGGTGTCGGACGATATTGGATCAATGAATTCGATATTGACGGATGGCGCTTAGACGTCGCTAATGAAGTGGACCACCACTTCTGGCGTGAATTTAGAAAAGAAGTCAAGACCATCAAACCCGACGTGTACATCCTGGGTGAAATCTGGCATGACTCTATGCCCTGGTTAAGAGGTGATCAATTTGATGCGGTCATGAATTATCCATTTACGACGAACCTCTTGAATCTGTTCGCCAGGCAAACTATCTCTCCTGCCCGGTTTGTGGAGAATATGACGTCTGTCGTTCATATGTATCCTAAAACCGTAAATGAAGTGAATTTCAATCTTGTTGGAAGTCATGATACTCCCCGTATTTTGACAGAATGCGAGGAAGACATCCGTCGTGTTAAACAAATATACACGTTTATGCTTACATTCATCGGAACGCCATGCATTTATTACGGGGACGAAATTGGTTTGACCGGGGAACAGGATCCAGGGTGCAGAAAATGCTTCCCTTGGGAGGAAGATCAGCATAACAAAGAACTATTCGAGCATATCAAAAAGCATATCAATCTCAGACAAGAGCTTCCTTTACTCAGGAATGAAGGGAACTTATCCTTCTTACCGGGTGACATTCATGAGCATTGTCTTGCCTTCACTAAATCGAATGGAGAGGAAACGATTCTTGTGCTATTGAACTGCAGTGAGGAATCAACCACATACACACTGCCGTTTGAACTAAAGGGCAAGAAGATTACGAATGTTTGGAGTGGAGAGGAATTTGCCGCTGAAGCAGAATCAATCGAAGTAACACTTAAAGGATTCGATTTTGCCATCCTCCAATTTTAGTAACTTGTTGTCACTAAATACGGGACTACACCTTTATGGGTAGTCCCCTTATCTATTTAAGAAGACTGGCCATCCCCCGGCCAGTTAAAGGAGAACACGTATGAGCAAGAATCAAAAAAACATGACCCTCTTTGCCCTAACCTGGCCGATTTTCATTGAAATATTCCTTCACATGCTCATGGGGAACGCGGACACATTAATGCTGAGTCAGTACTCGGATGACTCAGTTGCGGCTGTCGGGGTATCTAATCAGATCCTATCACTGATTATAGTGATGTTCGGGTTTGTCGCTACGGGTACCGCCATCCTTGTCGCCCAGCACTTAGGAGCCGAAGAAAATCGACTGGCCGGGGAAGTCTCGATCGTTTCCATTGCCGTCAACTTGATATTCGGCTTACTACTGAGTGTCGCCCTTGTATTTTTCAGCAAGCCAATCCTACTCTCCATGGATCTTCCACGTCCTCTCATGAATGAGGCTTCTTCCTATTTGAAAATCGTAGGAGGATTTGCTTTTATACAGGCCCTGATCATGACTGCAGGGGCTATCATGAGAAGCTACGGGTATACGAAAGATGCCATGTATATCACAATCGGCATGAATATCATCAATGTAATCGGGAACTACTTATTTATTTTCGGACCTTTTGGTGTTCCTGTGTTAGGGGTAGAAGGGGTGGCTATTTCCACCATCACCTCAAGACTGATAGGCTTTATCGTAAGTCTTATCGTAATATGGAAGCGAATACCGACCGCTCTTCCATTGGGGACATTATTCAGCCTTCCTATGTCTCACGTTAAAAATCTTCTACGCATCGGGATCCCTTCAGCCGGAGAGCATCTGTCTTATAATGGATCGCAGATGGTCATTACGTATTTCATTGCAAGCATCGGGACCAATGCGCTGACGACAAAGGTTTATGCCCAGAACCTGATGATGTTCATCTTTTTATTCAGCGTGGCGATCAGCCAGGGGACACAGATCATCATCGGACATATGGTTGGAGCGAAGGAATTTGACAGTGCCTACGAACGGTGCTTGAAAAGCTTGAAGATAGCCATCATCATCTCCCTTATCATGGCTGCTATATTTTCCGTTGCAGCAGAACCACTTCTCCGGATTTTCACCAGCAACGAAGAAATCATTTCTCTCGGTAAGACGTTGATCTACCTGACGATCATCCTAGAACCGGGAAGAAGTTTTAACCTTGTGGTCATCAACGCACTCAGGGCCACTGGTGATGTACGTTTTCCCGTCTACATGGGGATTATGTCCATGTGGGGAGTCAGCGTCACACTCTCCTACATACTCGGAATCTGGTTCGGCCTCGGACTCGTCGGAATCTGGATCTCCTTTATAGCCGACGAATGGCTGAGGGGCATCATCATGCTCAAACGCTGGCGATCCAAAGTATGGATTCACAAACGCTTCACCCAAAGTGACAAAGACGCCATTTAGAGGGACGGACCTTACGTCCCTATCCAAAAGAGTCAGCTCGCAAAACGAGCTGACTCTTTTTTAAACCCTTAAATGTAAGCGCCATCATTAATTCATGTTAACTTTTTTTACATAAAAACGCTTACATTATAAATTAACACTTGAACTTTTGTTATTTTCTGAATATGATAAATAATATAACTTATTCATGTTACAAAACCTAACATCAAAGAAGTCATATTGAATAAACCAATAGTAAAGGGAGGAAATAAAGATGAAAAAAGTAGAAGCGATCATTCGGGCAGAAGCATTTTTGTCTTTACGAGAAGCTTTATGTCTTCGTGGATTCAGCGGACTGACCGTATCAGAAGCAGCAGGCTGCGGAAAACAAAAAGGAAAGCAGGGTATATTCAGGGGAAACAAATTTGAACTTCAATTGGTCCCACGCATCAAAGTGGAAATGATCGTTGACGATGGGCAAGTGGAAGACATCATTGACCTTATCGTGGAGCACTGCAGCACTGAAACCGTAGGAGACGGAAAGATTTTCATTTACCCTGTTGAAGAAGTCGTTCGGATTCGAACGGGTGAACGGGGAAGAAAAGCAGTTTTATAGGTTACCATTCACCATATTCGATACTTCAGCCACGGCCAAACTCAATTTGGAGGGATACCATTGATTAAAAAGATTTCAGCTCTTTTATTTCTGTCATTGTTCGTTAGCTCCACTGCATTCGCGGCTGCACCAACTGCGGAGTCGGTTCAGGCATCTGTAGACTCTCTTTGGGTGATGATTGCTGCCATCCTTGTATTCTTCATGCACGCCGGATTCGCAATGGTTGAAACTGGATTCACCCGTGCCAAGAACTCTCTCAATATATTAATGAAAAATTTCCTGACAGTAGCCATTGCATCAGTCCTGTATTTCATCGTAGGATTCGGCTTCATGTTCGGCGGATCTTCTGGTGGAATCATTGGATCAGATAGCTTTTTCCTGTCGGGACGTGAGGATATCGGTTTCTTCCTATTCCAATCCGTCTTCGCTGCTACCTGTGCGACAATCATTTCGGGGGCAGTTGCCGAAAGAATGAAGCTAAAGAGCTATATCCTTTTGACCGTGGCCATGACGGGAGTCATCTATCCGATTGTGGGCCATTGGGTTTGGGGAGGCGGATGGCTGTCAGAGCTTGGATTCGTCGATTTCGCCGGATCTACCGTCGTCCATTTGACTGGTGCTGTAGGGGCATTCATTACTGTTCTATTCCTTGGAGCCCGAATAGGCAAATACAACAAAGGTAAAGTGAATGTCATCCCTGGTCATAACATACCGATCGGTGCCCTCGGCGTATTCATCCTTTGGTTTGGATGGTTCGGCTTTAACGGCGGCAGCAGTCTGGCAGCTGATCCGACCCTTGTTCCTCAGGTCATCACGACAACCTTATTTTCAGCATCTGCTGCCATTCTTTCATCCGCTTTCTACACGTTGATCCGATTCAAACGTATCGATCCATCCCTGACACTTAACGGTGCCCTTGGTGGACTTGTCGGGATCACTGCCGGTTGCGCCAACGTATCGCTTGTGGGATCTCTCATAATAGGTCTAATAGCCGGGGTCATCCTTGTCGAAGCCGTGACGTTCATCGATTCGAAATTGAAAGTAGATGATCCTGTCGGTGCCATTGCGGTTCATGGAATCTGCGGGGTTTGGGGAACGGTTGCTGTAGGTTTATTTGATATTCAAAACGGGTTATTTTATGGCGGAGGCGCTTCATTAGTAGCCATTCAAGCACTCGGTGTTTTAGCCGTCATTGCCTGGACCTCCATCAGTGCCGGAGGATTCCTTTACATCGTAACGAGAGTATCAAGTATCCGCGTATCACGTGAAGAAGAGCTATCAGGATTGGACTTTACAGAACATGGTTCCAATGCATACGAACTAAAAGATACAGTGCTGGAATCAAACGTTTCTTCTGCTTCTCCATTCGGATCTGATTTAGTCGATCGCTTGAACTCGATCGGAACAGGGAAAGTGAGCGACATGAATCAACGAAACACAATATAACGACAGAAGAGCTGCTCTTAGCGGCTCTTTTTTCATTTTTACATCCGTTATTCAAGTTGAACCACACAAACATAAGCTCATATGCAGGCCATTTGACAGCCTCCATATGAGCTTAATTATGAAATGCTCGATATGATTTTCTCTTTTGCATCTTTAGAAACAAAGTGCTTCTTGGAAAACACATTGTAGTGATTATTTCTCACCTCATCCAGGATCGCCCGGTATAGCAGGGCAGCTCCCTTAACAGGGGTTCTTGAATAGACAGGGTAAAGGTTCATCGTGCGAAAGGCCTTTTCATAATAGCCTTCAGCTAAACCGGCCATTTCTTCCCATAGGGACTGAAAGGCATCATTGATTCTATATTCCTTCAAATCCGTAACGGTATATTCATATTTTACTAAAAGATCCTGGGGAATATATAATCTTCCTCTTTCCAGATCCTCGCCGATGTCTCTTAATATATTGGTAAGCTGCATGGCATACCCCAGATAGATTCCGTCTTCCCTCAAATGCTGTTCTTTCCCGGGAGCAAGTATAGGAAGGAGCATTAATCCGACTGTGCTCGCTACGTGATAGGAATAATCCAGTACATCTTCCATATTCACATAGACCCTTTCGCCGAGATCCATCCTTTGGCCCCTGATCATATCACGGAAGGCCTGGACGTCCATATTAAAACGCTTAAACACATCATCCAACGCAATCCACATTGGTTGATTGTGGTTGTAAAACCCGGTTAAAAAAGATTCAAATTCCAATTCGAACTGATGCAATTCATCAAAAGGACTTGTGCCCTCATCAACGATATCATCTACTTTGCGACAAAATGCATACACAGCCCAAACGGCCTTTTTCTGATCTTTTGGTAAAAGAGAGAACGCTCTGTAAAATGTTTTGGAATGAAGCTTAATGATATTCTCACAATGATCGTATGCTTCCAAGATCCTGTTCATGTAAGGACACATCCTTCCTTTCCGATTCTGATTTAAAATATTCTTTGAAGGCTTCAGCAACCAGTTTTGCACCTTGCATGACAATCGGTACTCCTCCACCGGGGTGGATGGATGCACCGACAGCAAAGATATTTTTCTCCGCAAACGGTTGTACCTGGGGTCTGAACGGACCCGACTGTAAGAGACTCGGCGCAATGCCGAAACTTCCACCTGAATACAGTCCCTCCTGCATTGCTTCTTCAGGCGACCTGACCTTTAACCACGTGATTCGTTTCTTAAGCTCATCGAATCCTCTTTCCTCCATTGTATCTAATACGAGGTTAGAAAGAAATTCTGAAGCTTCCTTCCAATCCAAATCATCGGATACAGGAACAGGAATGAGTACATATAAGACACTTTTCCCTTCTGGCGCCAGGGAGGGATCGAGCTTAGATGGATTAAAAACGTAAAATGAAGGTTCTTTAGGAATTCTCTTATTCTTGAAAATATCCTCCATATTCCTCGAGAAATTTTCGTTTAAATAAAATTGATGCAATTCCTTATCATCAAACTTCCCATCGACCCCCATATATAAAAGCACACATCCCGATGATGGCTGGTAGGATTTAGGGGATTTCTTTTTCAATAATTTTGATGCTGTGGGAAAGTCTCCATTGACGATCACGGAGTCGATTTCTTCTCGCTTGCCTCTAACAACAATATGCGTGGCTTTCCCTCCCTCAGTTTCGATTTCTGTGACAGGAGACGATGTCTTGATCGTGACGCCATTTCGTTCACACGCTTTTTCCACATGGTCCAATAAGCCTGCATAGCCACCTTTAATATAATAGATACCATGCTTATGCTCACTATAGGAAACTAAACTATAAATGGCTGGAGTACTGTATGGATTCCCACCAATGTATAATGTTTGCAGGCCATAGGCTGTCTGAAGCTTTTCGTGATGAAAATAACGCTTCAAATTCCCCATTACATTCCGATAAGCTTTTAATTTGAGTAATGAACCTATCGTGTGAGGATTAAGATAGTCCCTCGTGTTCAAAAACGAGGACTCGAGGAATTGAGGCTTCCCGATTGTGAATCTGCTATCCATGTCATCCATAAATCGGAGAAATCCTTCTTCATCACCCGGGAATTGCTCCTTAATTTCTTTATACTGCTTATGGATATCAGCATACTTCCTGTACGTTTGACCGTCTGCAAAATGAATATGATACAGCGGATCACACCGGATGAATTCAATATCGGCTGTGTCAATCCCCGCCTCCGAAAGAATGGACAATAGCATTTCAGGAAGGAGCACTATGGTCGGCCCTTTATCAATTCTGTACTCACCTTCCTTCACAAAGGCAAGGCGCCCACCGATGGTAGACTCTTTCTCATAGACGGTGACGTCGTGACCCTCCTTCGCCAATAACAACCCGGATATCAATCCACCTATTCCCGATCCAATGACTGCTGTTTTCATAAAGCTTCCTCCATTGCTTGTTCTTTAGTGAAAGAATAGGACGGGTCTTCGTTCATCAGCATATTGGTTGTGATTCGGGCAGATTCCAGTATCGTAGGCAATCCGCTTCCAGGATGAGTGCCTCCTCCGACCAGCCAGCAGTTCTCAAGCTCTTCGAACCGGTTATGTGGACGGAGGGCCATCATCTGCGTTAATTGATGACCAAGGTTAAAGGTGGCCCCTTCATAAATATTGAAGTCCACTTCCCAATGACGGGGTGAAATGATTTTTTCGACCTGGATATGGTCACGGATGTTTTCAAGTCCCGCTTTCCTTTCAACCGCATCCAATACCAGGTCTCTGAAAACTTTTTCATTCACTTGCCAATCGATCCCGCTTACGTTGTTCGGAACGGGGGCAAGGATATACAATGTGGAATGCCCTGTCGGCGCAAGTGTTGGATCTGTAACCGAAGCATTTTGAATATAAATGGAAGGATCTTCAGGAAGGGTATACGTCTCCGTTATTTCCTCAACATTTCTCTTATAATCCTCTGCGAACACGATACTGTGATGGGGGAGGTCATACTGTTTATCAATTCCCAAATAGATCATAAAGGTCGAACAGGAATACTTTTTCTTTTTCAGTTTTTCTTTACTGTATTTCTTTAAGACACCATCTTCAACCAGATTACTCATGACGTGGGCAAAGTCCCCATTGATGATGACTTCATCAGCGGCAATCTTTTCTCCATCTTCTGTCATGATGCCTTTCACCACATCACGGTCTTCGATCCATAGTTTTTTGACTCCTTGGCCAAGATGGATTGAACCGCCATACTCTCTCACCACTTTTGCCATGGCCTTTGATAATTGATTCAAACCTCCGATAGGATGGAAAATGCCATATTCGTGCTCCATGAAGGAAAGAATGGAAAATGCCCCTGGACACTCCCATGGAGACATCCCTAAATACTTGGATTGAAAAGTAAAGGCTAACCGCAGTTCATGTTCTGTAAAATAATCACTCAACACGCTATAAAGCGATTTACCCAGTGACAGCTGAGGCAGCGCTCTCAAAACCTTCCAGCTGATATATTGATAATATCGATCCATCGGACTCTGCAGGATCGGTTTTAACCTCTCCATTTTTTTTCGTGTATCATTCATGAAACGGGTATACCCTTCTCCATTACCGGGATAATGGCGTTCGATTTCATCGGACAGCTTTATAGGATCTTTAAACATTTGAACCTTTCTATCCTTAAAGATGAGTTCATACATCATGGAGAGTTCCTGTAAATCCACATAGTCATGAAGATTTCTCCCTGATTCCTCAAATAATTCTTCGGCAATTTCCGGCATACTCAAGAATGTCGGCCCTATATCGAATGTATAACCATCCATCGTAACAGAGCCATTTCGCCCGCCAACAAATGATTGCTTCTCATATACGTCTACTTTGTACCCTTTACTGGCAAGAAGCATTGCCGCGGCCAAGCCTCCGGGACCTGCGCCAATGACGATTATTTTTTTGGCCATCGTTATAGCCTCCAATGCTTAATTATTTGTACATTTATTATACAATACTTATACAACTCTTTTCCACTAGAAAGAATAGATAAACTCTATTTTTCCAATTAAATATGTTTTTATCATGTATAAGCTTGTCCTATATATAATAAACTCTTAAATAACGCCTACGGATCTCTCCAATTGCATTATGTTGCTATTTTGCAACAGTGATAACTCAAGGGTTAAATAAGAAAAAGGCATAGATAAGAGTTCATCCCCCTTTACTATGCCTCCTTTTACTAATCATTATTAGTTTAATCTATGTTTGTACCGGTCTCTTAATTCCTTCCTATTCCACAATCTCAATATTATAATCCTTGAACCAAACATGTATCTGGGCAAGATGGGCGAGGAGCTGAGGTCCTGTCATGAGCTGGCCGTACCACGGTACCTCGAAGGCAGCTCCTCCCGATGCGACAATTTCCTTCAGTTTCTTTTCATCAAACAGTTCATAAAGAATACTCGATTTGTCTTCAAGAATTTCGGTCAGCCACTCCCCGACCAGCTTCGTATAGACCGGGTGATGGGTTTTCGGGTACGGGCTTTTCTTTCGATACAGGACTTCGTGAGGCAGGACTCCTTCAAGAGCCTTCCTCAGGATGCCTTTTTCTCTTCCTTCGTGCATTTTCATCTCCCACGGAATATTCCAGACATATTCTACAAGTCTATGGTCTGCAAAAGGCACACGTACCTCAAGGCTCGCGCCCATACTCATGCGATCCTTTCGATCTAATAACGTCGTCATGAACCAAAGTAAATTAAGGTAGAATAATTGTCTCCTCTTGGTCTCCACTTCATTTTCCCCTTCTAATATCGGGGTTTCTGCAACGGTTCGGTCATATTGCTCCAATACGTATTCTTCAAGATTTAATTTCTTACTCCATTCTTCCTTCAAGAGACCCTGGCGTTCAGCTGTAGAGCGCATCCACGGGAAACCTCTGCGATTGAAATCTTCCGGGCGGTGGAACCACGGATACCCACCAAAGATTTCATCCGCGCACTCACCAGAAAGCCCTACCGTAAAGTCCTGTTTGATCTCCCGGCAAAACCATAAGAGAGATGAATCCACATCGGCCATCCCCGGAAGATCCCTTACATGGACCGCTTCAATTAAATGATCCTTAAGCTCTTGCTGGCTGATTTCACAGCGGTGATGAATCGTATCGAATTCCTCAGTCATTTTTTCAATCCATGGTGCATCGGAGTTCGGCTGAAAATCATTCGCTTTAAAGTATTGATCATTTTCCTCATAGTCAATGGAATACGTATGAAGATTCCCTTTTCCATCTTTTTTATATGAATTGGCTGCTACGGCTGTAATGGCACTGGAATCAAGTCCACCTGATAAGAAGGTACATAAGGGTACATCGGAAACAAGCTGCCTCTCTATGGCATCCGTCAGAAGAAAGCGCACTTTAGAAACGGTTTCGATAAAGGAATCGGTATGTTCCTCACTTTTCACATTCCAGTATCTCCAAATGTTCAAACCCTCTTTCGAGAAAATCATGGCATGTGCCGGACGAAGCTCCTTCACTCCTTTGAATACACCGTTTCCTGGTGTACGAGATGGCCCGAGCCCCAGCACTTCCGCCAAGCCTTCGAGGTCCACCTGCGGCAAAACATCGGGATGAGCAAGCAAAGCTTTTATCTCAGAACCGAACAAGATCCCTTCATCCTGTTCGAAATAAAATAAAGGCTTTACGCCCATTCGGTCCCTCCCAATAAATACATGCTCCTCCTCACTATCCCATACGGCAAACGCAAATATACCATTTAGATGGTGAACGCATTCTTCTCTCCACTCTATATAAGAAGTCAGCAATACCTCCGTATCAGAATGTCCGTTGAACGAATATCCCTTCTCTATAAGTACTTTCCGTAAATCTTCTGTATTGTATAGTTCTCCGTTATAACAGATGGTGAATAGGTTATTGTTATGATGAAGGCTCATTGGCTGCCTTCCACCTGCCGGATCGACTACGATCAACCGTTTATGACCAAACGCAACGTGTCGATCCATCCATACGTTCGTTTCATCCGGCCCTCTTTTAGAAAGGGTTTCCGCCATTTTTTCAACTACATCCTTTTGTTTCGATAAATCTTGATTATAATGGATCCAACCTGTAATTCCGCACATGGTGATCATCCTCACTTTCTAGTCCAACAAACTGGGCTCACTGACACATAAATTATTCTATGCTCACCGATAGAAATGGTTAATTGTCTCAATCAATCTTCACATGAATGAAATATGATAATTATGACAAGAAATGTAGTTAAGGAGGGATATTCACTTGAGCAACATATTTCGATCAAACATTTTAAAATCCCAAAAAAGGTCCTATTCCGAAGGTACCGCTTTATTCGAGGAGGATACGTGGTTCTTTTTCGAAATCGATGCCGAGGAAGAATCTGAGCTCGAATTTTACCTCAATCATGAATTGAAAGTATATAGAGATGGCGAATGGCTTGCCGGTGTTCTCTTAGAGGACGGGATCATTGTCACACCCTACGAAAGATTAAGAATCGAGAATGGCGATCGAATTCAAATAAAGAAGAATATATTATATTCGTTGGAGAATTTATTAGAAGAGATTTCTGATGATGCCTTTCATCAGTTTACAACAGCCTTGAACAATTTGGGTTATTCGATTTATGACAGTATCTTTTGTCACAACCACCTTGTATTCCTTGGGAACCAAAAAATCAAGGAAGGCGTGAACTTCATCACCTTCGACAACGGTGTGGAGGTGTGTGCAGTTCAGCATCACTTCACTTACTATAAAAAGAAGCGCGATCGATTTGAATTCACACTAAGCACCGGCAGGCGGATCGTGATCGAGAGTTTTAATATCTAATGATGCCCCCATAATAAAAAGACCAATGCCTCCGTAATTGAAAGGCATTGGTCTTTTTATGGTTTCTGGCTGGGCACAAGATTCCTTCCCTCTAAATAGGTGTTCATTTTATCAGACGACATAGGTCTCTCAATGAGAAATCCTTGTGCATAATCACAGCCAAGCTGTTTCAGTAACTGAAATTGCTCGTTCGTTTCCACTCCTTCAGCTACAACCTTCATATTCAACCCTTTCCCCATGGTCGCTATGGACTGAACAATTGCTACATCGGGTGTATGATCATTCATATTCTGCACAAAGGATCGATCAATCTTCAGTATATGAAGGGGGAGATGCTTCAGGTAACTGAGTGACGAATAACCAGTGCCGAAATCATCGATAGCTAGCTTCACCCCAAGATCTGCAAGGGACTTCATCACTTCGATGGTGTGGGCTGCGTCATGTAGCATGATTGTCTCGGTCAACTCTAAACAGAGATATTCAGGCTTAAGTCCTGATATCACTAATGCCTCTTTCACATCACAATGAAACGTAGGGTGCTGAAATTGTTGTGCGGAAACATTAACAGATATATAGAAGTCATCCGCTTGTTGATCTAACCATTTCTTCAACTGTAAACAAGATTCAACAAGAACCCATTTACCAATGTCATAAATCAGCCCTGTTTCTTCTGCCAGGGGAATGAATTCAACTGGTGAAATCATTCCCCATGATGGATGATGCCACCTTAGTAATGACTCGCATCCGATAAGGGATCGGTCAGAAATATTCATGATGGGTTGATAAGCTACGAAGAGCTCCTCGCGATCGATGGCCCTCCGCAAATGAGCTTCCATTTCAACCTTGCGGGTATTATCTTCCTTCATGTCCCTGGAAAAATAAACGGTATTATTTCCACCTTTTGATTTGGCCCGGGTGAGAGCGGAATCTGCATTTCTTAACAAATCGGTAGACTCTTCACCATCCCGGGGGAATATCCCTACGCCAATACTGACAGAAATGTAGAACTCTTTCCCCTGATACGTGAACGGTGCCTTAATCGTTTTCATAATAGCATCTGTAATGTCTGATATGGTGGATTCATTTACATCTTTCGTGAGCAGAACCGTAAATGTATCTCCGCTGAAACGTCCGGGATAAGCACCTTTCGGTAGAGTTGCCTGAATCCTTTTGGCAAGCTCTTTCATAATTAGATCACCTGCCCAATGACCCAGAGTATCATTGATCATTTTGAAACGGTCCATGTCCAGAAATAAAACCGCCATCTCTCGCTTCTTCTTCTTTGCCCTACTGATGTGTTCATCAACGATTTCCCTGAACTTCATCTTATTGGGGAGATCTGTTTCACCATCGTAATAAGCAAGTTGGGTAATTTTCTTTTCGAATTGCCGTTCTTTCGTGACATTCCTTCCTATCCCGAAGATCCCGACACATTCCCCGTTAACCGTGATCGGGATATTCTTGATTTGAAAGAAATTCACTTCTCCGTTTTTGGATGCAATCGGGAGGTCATAGTACTGTTCCCTCCCTTCCATTGCACGGTAGAAATGACGCCTTACCCTTCCCGTGTCTTCTTCTCTGATAAATTGAAGAGCTGACTTCCCGAGGATTTCATCTTTCGTAAAGCCAAATGTTTTAATGAAGGAAGGATTGAGAGAATTGAATCGGCCATTTAAATCCGTACTGTATACAAAATCTGTATTATTATCGAAGAGGGACCGGTAATACTCCTCCGATATTTGAATATTATGGGTTAATTCTTGAATATCCTTTTCAGCTGTATGGATTAAATGGGTCAACGACATCATGGCGTCTGTTTCAGGAGTTAACTGAAAGTCGACTTTCAAATCCTTGATGGGTTCTCGTACACCTTCAGAAAGTCCAAGATAGGTCAGTGAATGAGCCATAAGTTTAGGCTTACCGCCCTTTCGCCCAAACTCACCGTACGAGAAAAACCCGCTCACCTGTGAAATCCGGTTGAAATAGGAGAGCTCTTGCTTCGTCACTTCACTTATATATCTCCTTCTTGCCACACAATTGTATACATAATGAGTTTCTACAGGATGGCGTTTCAATTGAGCAAGGAGTTTTGTCGTCGTCTGGATGATATCCTGCACGCTTGCAAATCCAAACGAAACCTCCTGCCCTTCTTCCACTTCCTGGCTCAGTTCCACACTTCCATTCGGCAGTACGTTCATGATATAGACGGCCACCGAATCATTCTTTTCTTTCGCAAGAAACGGGAATTCAATTGATGAATCTGGCAGATCCTTTACGAATCTTTCACCAAGGTACATTTCAAGCAACCGGATGGGCTTCATAAAGTTGATTCCGTCTACTATATGTCCCCTTACTTTCGTAACCTTGAATGCCGGCCCCACTTCCTGCCATTCCTCTACTACATGGGAATGGACCATTAATCCATCCCCATTTAAAGAGGCTGAAACGAACCCGTCAGTTGAGATATGTTGATTAGTGAATACATACGTGTGGCTTTTCTGTGGAAGATCGGAAGAGACACCTCCGGCAATGACAGTATCACCACCGCCTTCTGAAACTCCATCCAGGAACTCCTGTACGTCAAGCTGTAAATGACTTGAGAAAATAATGAATGCTTTCGTGTCCGCTTGACCGATTTCTTCGCACATTTGTATTCCAAGCTGCTTACTGGAGTCTGATTTTTCTTGTAAAAGAGCTTTCACTTTGGTTTTTTCAAATAGTGTAAATGATAAAACAATGCCGGATACGATTTTACCGTCTGCCACTTGTCCCTTGGAACTGCAGCCGATAAGGGTGCTTCGAGGAACTAATCTATTTATTTGATCCTGAAGCTCCTGTATGGCTTCAAGCTGGGAATTCCCTACAAATGCTTGAATGAATAAAGAAGGATGTCGATCTAACCCGTTCTCTATAATAAATTGATTCAGGGAGTGCTCGTCGTTATATATGTATTGAAAGGACTTTACCATTTTCACACCTACTCGAAGACGTCGTTTCTATCAAAATACCACAATTCGACAGATTTGGATATTCATTTATATGAAAATGCTAGCAATGGACTTCCTTTTGTTGGACTGAATGAGTTTCTTTAAAATAAGGCTGTTTTCCCAAAGATTGTTGCTATTTGCATCCAAACTTAGATTTACGATGCTCTGTCATTTAGGTTGTGGTGCAGGAGGGTGAAGGGAACTGCTCCGCTTTCCACGGACGTTCGGCCGAGCCTCCTCAGCAAAAACCGCTTCCGGGGTCTCGGCACG
>NZ_JAXBLY010000031.1:0-36747 GCF_033963925.1 Rossellomorea sp. YZS02
AGGACTCGAACCTTCGACCCTCTGATTAAAAGTCAGATGCTCTACCAACTGAGCTAATGGCTCATCTTATAAAAACCAAATGGTGCCGGCAAGAGGACTTGAACCCCCAACCTACTGATTACAAGTCAGTTGCTCTACCAGTTGAGCTACACCGGCAAGGTGAAAAGGATAGATATTTCGTTGTCGCAAAACAATGAAGTTCATTTTACTTTCGTAAAAAAACATGGTGGAGGATGACGGGATCGAACCGCCGACCCTCTGCTTGTAAGGCAGATGCTCTCCCAGCTGAGCTAATCCTCCGTGTATTGGTGACCCATACGGGATTCGAACCCGTGTTACCGCCGTGAAAGGGCGGTGTCTTAACCGCTTGACCAATGGGCCATAATCTTTTTAGAACTCAATGTTTGCGTCCCTCTTAAGGACAAGTATTACTATAACAATTAATTTCGTAGAAGTCAACTTCTAAATCAAAAATTAAAGACTTTTCCCAACTTACTCTTAATTACATTTCTGTAAGCCAAAAAAGAATATACCACATTTCTTTAGGTATTATCAATAGGTAATTTAAAGGCTCCTTAAATTAAGATAATGATTTCATTAAAGATTGAGTCCCTTCTATTAAATTCCCTACCCTGATTCTCATCTAAGATGGTTAATAGCTATTGCCTAGATATTCATACATTCAATAGTGGGGGCACCCCAACCCTTATAGAATAAAGTTTAGGTATTAGCAGATGATCATAATGCGGAAATGACAGATTGAGTTTTTACAGTGACTAGCAGCAATTTGAAGACGTCAAAACTAAACAAACGTTTATTTAGTTGATTTCATCCTCTGTATCAGAAGGGGTTCATCACTTAATCAAACGTTTGTTTAATAGTATAGAATAAATTGAACCTATCTATCTACTCTATTAATAATCTCAAAAACCAACTTTAGAGGGCGGGTCCTCATCACTTCTTCTCAACAACTACAAAACACGTACTATCCGGTAGACGCACCGGATACCCCTTTTCATCGGTAAGCGCAATTTTCTGATCTAAATGTTCTTTATATCCTTCCTGCAGATAATGTTCAAACACGAGAATCTCCGCCTGATCTCCAAGGATTCTATGGATGAATTCCTGATAAGAAGAAGGAGTGAAATAACCGAACTGTTCCTGCACTTCGTGAGGGTATGCCTCCTCTCCCCATGTATACGTATAAAGGAATTCCATCGCATCGTTTACATTCAATAGGACCGCATCTTCTCCTGCTGAACTATAGGTGATCGCTCTCCCTTTGAAATCTCCGACGTATCTCTTGAAGAAAGCAAGACCATGTGGATCTTTAAAGCGAATGATCCGCTTCTGATCTAAAGGCTCTGTCATGATACCGTCCCGGATGATGATTCTGCCTTTTGGCTTCAGGGCTTTAAGGGCGCTCCTTAAGGTTTGGGCGATGACTTTATGATTGAACTTTTTGCCCTCGTATGGGATATAGGAAAACATCTCATGAAGGATGGAAGAGAATACAATTGTGTCGGCTCCTTCCTTCCCGATGTAGTCTTCGAGCTTGAGAGCATCTCCCTGCATGACGTCCCATGGGGCATTTTCCCGTTGCTTCTTTCGCTTCAGTTCCTCTACCACATTGACGGCAATGTCGATTCCTATGACTGTGGCCCCCGTATGGTGACGGGTCAACAAATCCAGCATGACTCCACCGCCCGGACCGATATCAATCATGGTCTTCCCAACGGCGTAGTCGGAAATCTTCTTCTTGAAGTCCTGGGAGCTATTCATATCACTCAGGTAGGTTTGCTCATTGTTCAGTCGGTCGTAGGCATCCTTTCTGAAGTTGAATAGGTCATATAATAGAACGATTGCCCGGTCATATAGAGGTGATTTCTCAGCTTCCTGACAGAATTCAATTAACTTCTCCCCTGCCCGTGAAAAAGAAAACCCGACTCCCGCCATCTCTTCCTGTCCATGAAGGGGAGCAGCCTTTAGTGAGACATGCTCATTTCCAGGAAGCTTTCCGTTGAGGATCTCTCTGATCGTGTACTCGGCAAGATACGATTCTATGATTCTTTTTTTATAGATATTGACGGTCTTTCTGCCTTTATGATCGTAGTAGAGTTCCTTCATCATTGGCTCAAAGGAGAGTTGTTCCAATGAAGAATACCGCTTCTTTTGTTCAATGAGCAGAAAAATTTTCATACATTCTTCAAACGTAAAATCGGTAAGGGCAGCCTCCACATACCACATATCCATTCGTTGAAAGAATCGATCCAGAAGGCTTTCCGCCTCGGGGTTAGCCAGTACCCACTCATCATAGGCTGCGTTAAAGTCTTCACCTCGTAAAGCAGCTTGGCTTCTGAGCCTTCGCAATCGTTCGGGTAAGGTCTGTTTCCGGGCCATATCCCCGTTACAGATCCAGCGGTTCACCTCTTCCATTTCCTCACGTACCGAATCCCAGACTTCAGTGGATACCCCCGCTACAATACATTGATTCAGTGCATATAATAGTGGAAACATTTCTGGTTTGGCGATACGTATCAGGGGCTCCATGGATGAGTACCGGACTTCCCCCCTGATGTATTGCCCCGAGAGTCCGTGAGTTTGGATCAATACGAACAGAAGCTCCTCCCGTTCACGATTCCGTTCTTCTTCAGATCGTTTTTCCATTTCTGCGGCATAAATTTGGGCCGACCCTATGTTGTGAATGGCAAGTTGAAAACCCTTGTCAATCCACTCTTTTCTTTGATGAGGAAGTCCGCACTTAGCCGTTTCACTCCACATCAGGACTTCTTCCACCCACTCTTTCTGATCATCGGGTAAACTCAATCCATCCAGTACATGAAGGGTCCTTTCCACGTAATCCAGCACCGGATTCTTTGCCATCTGTTCAAGTGATTCGACCTGCTCCAGGTTCACATTTTTCTCTTTTGTTAATGAAAGGTATTTTAACCATGTATGTTCCCGCAGGATAAGGGTATTCCCTGATTTCAGCTCTTTGATTGCGCGTAAGGATGAAAGCATCGTCATCGCTCCCTCTTTTGATTTCATTACCATTCCATTTTACCCCACCTCTCTCCCATTCTGGTAAGGAATGTATAAACTCCCCTCGTCATAGACTTAAAGTAGAAAGAAGGGAGCTGGTCTCAATGCTTGAGTGGAGTGCTGCTATAGCAGCCGTCGCGTTTACGATCCTCGTTGTGTATTTGATTTTGACATTAAGGAGGGTCATGAACACACTGGACGAAACGAAGAAGACCCTCGCTGATACGAGGAGCGCCGTAAATGGCATTACAGAGGAAGCAGAGGAACTGATTCATACGGCCAACCAAATTTCCGTTGATGTGAAAGGGAAAATGAAAGCCGTGGATCCATTGGTGGAATCCGCACATGACGTCGGCGACATGATCCAGAGTGTGACAAGCTCAGTGAAAAGAGTCACTTCGCAAAATCGGACACCTAAAACGATTCATACTCAGGAAAGCAAGCCGGTGCAAATTAAATTGAAATAAACGAAAAAGAGGCCTTGGCCTCTTTTATTTCTAGTCTACGCCAGTCCCGCTCCGCTGCCGGCGACCTCCCATAACCAATAGCCGTGCATCAGGCAAATAACACTATAGGATACTGCTGCGGTGATGGACACAAGAAGTAACGCTTTTGAAGATCGTTTCTGAGGGTTGAGGTGATAAAGAAGGATGAGAAGAAACAAGGACAAACCTCCCTTGAAGAGAAGAAACAGCCATGGATTTGTGTGATAAAGGCTATTCATGAGTGGATTGGATTCGGTTATATGTCCGTAATGCAATCCAACCATGGTTAGGAATGCGTCAAAAAGGTTGAGGAGTAAGATATATAGCAGCAGGTATCTTATCAACTGAATTCTCCTATTCATTGGTTACTTTTATTGGTTTTATGTTCTCCGGGATATTCGTTGTAAGACTCTACCCTATTCTTAATAAAGAACAAACCTTTTTTTCCAAAAATACCGTACTGATCACTTAACATTAGTATGTATAGGTATCGGACGACTATTCATACGTTGATAAAAAACAATGTTGCTAACCGAGTCTATTTGGATAAAGAGTCAATCACAGGTTATTAAATAGTTAGTGCTCGGAGCCGGCACGTAGAATCTGCACCTCGGCAACCGCCATTCCAGGTGGTTACAGTAATGATGTTTTCATATTAATAAGACGGATTAAGCCGGCTCACAGACTTTAGGGCATTGAAAAAGGACAGGTCATAAAGCACCTGTCCCATTGTTTCTTTATTATTTTATATGCCAGATTAATCGGTATCTTAGTTATCGACTCTAAAACCTGCATTTAAAGCTCTTGCAAGAAACGCACTAAACTGCGCACGGGTGATGTCTTGATCCGGACGGAAGAAACCACCGATAAAGCCACGGGCAACTCCTGCTTCAGATACCTTTACAATCGCCTCATAAGAAGCCATTGAAGGGTGAATATCATTGTAGTCGCTTCCTAGTTCCATTTCCGCCTCTAGATTAAATGCTCTGGCCAGGAAGATGGACATTTCTCCCCTGGAAACAATCTCGTCAGGTCTGAAGGTTCCATCTGTATATCCTTTGATGATTCCCATATCCACTGCTGATTCGATGTAACCCGAAGCATAACTCTGACTGCCTACATCGGAAAATGAAGATTCCCTTTTAGTCCCATCAAGTAACAGCGCACGGCCAATCATTGTTGCAGCGCCAGCTCTTGTCACTCCTTCTTGCGGGTAAAAAGAACCTCTCACTCCTAAAACGATATGTTTATCTGCCAAGTACATAATTTCTTGATAGAACGGTGAATATTCTTCTAAATCATTAAAAGTATAGTTACCCGCCTTTGTGTTCGATACACTGAATATGGATCCCATCATTAAGAAACAGGTTAAAACTGCGATTATTTTTTTCATACTTTACCTCCCGATTATTTGTTATAAGCGATTAACAAGTTTTATTAATATGATTCTCTGATTCTATAATACTCTAACTTTTTCGTATCTTTGTTATAAAGGAAGTCGACGACATAGTCACCCACAGCAAAGTTCTGGAAATAGTAACCTGGGTGAAGAAGTCTTGCAGGGGCAGATACCCCAAGAAGCCTCTCTATGTCTGAAGGAGTATAATTACTGCCCCTCATATCCTTTGTAATCCCAGTCACTTTAAGATCCTTTTCGTTAAGTGGCACTTTAAAGTCGTATCTGCAGGCACCAAATTTGGCATAGGTGTGATCTGCACTTTCATCAATTGAACTGCCATAATACTCATTCATCTGTTTAGCTGTGACGCCTTTCATACCAAATTCACAACCTAGCATATGACCGTACTGCGCCGTTTCAAGAAATAGTGGAGAAAACGGATTTTTTGCCAGGTCCTGTTCCGGTTTTACTACTATTGTATAAGAGAGTCTATCCTGACCTAGATAAATAAGGATTTGCCCTGCTCCCTTATCGCCTGTAACAATTAAAGAATTTCCATATGGTGTAGTTTGACTCTGGATTGCTTCCCCTCTTGTTTTAATCGAAGCGTACTCATCAAGGGCTTCGATTTTAATAGGTGAGTTCGGTTCCACTACGATCAAATCACCATTATGAATATTTACATCGTCTAACTTATATTCAGGGACGTAAACATCGCCTTCTTTATAATCATACGTGTCATATTTAATGGTCAAAGGATCCTTAAATGGTTTCACATCCACCCTGAAATCAGGTTCCAACGCACGGGCAAGGAACGCACTGAACTCCGCTCGGGTAATAGAGCGTGCCGGGAAGAATAACCCGTTATTTAACCCTTGAGCGATACCTGCCTTCGATACCTTTAAAATAGATTCATAGGAAGCCATTGTCGGGAAGATATCAAGGTAATCAAAGTCCAATTCTTTCTCTAACTCAAATGCTCTGGCCAGGAAAATGGCCATCTCTGCTCTTGTCACAGGCTCATTGGGTTTAAACGTATTACCCGGATAACCTTTGACAATCCCCTTTTCTACCGCAGATTCAATATAACCCACTGCATAACTCTGACTGCTGACATCAGAAAATGTTGATTCTCTCTGCGTCCCATCTAAACCTAACGCACGACCAATCATCGTTGCTGCAGCTGCTCTTGTTACATCTTCCTGTGGAAGAAATGCATTGTCAGTTCCTTTGACAATATCTTTCTCCGATAAATACATAATCTCCTCATAAAACGAAGACGATTCTTTCACATCTGAAAACGAAGATCCCGCACTGGCAATCGACACACTAAACCATGATCCTGCCATAAACATACAGGCAACCATCATCATTACTTTCCTCATCCGAACACCCTTTCGTAATATTAAATCCATATTTGTAACATATTTGTAATTATACCCATGTAAATTACTCCCTTCAATAGGAAATTAGTTCCAACTGGGACAGAGGGACAGGTACACTGTCCCACATTGGATAATATTACTAACATTACAAAGATTTCAAAAATGTTACAATACATAGAGTATTTTACTAATATATAGGGGGTTTTACATTTGAAAGGATTGAAGTATCTGCTCGTAATGGCTATATCCATTACTGTAGGATTGGGAGGGTTCTCTACTACCGCGAGCGCAAGTAGGGATTCGTTACAGAGATATATTATTACAGACATGACGAGTGAAGAGTTTGGTTTCTGGGAGATCGATGATTTCGTATCAGCTGATATTATTAATGGTTTTATAGACTCTGATACCGGTAATATGAGCTTTCTACCAAATAAAAATATTACGAGAGCTGAGTTCACCAAAATTATCATCAACGTACTAGGGATTCCCACACAATCGGGACCACAGAAATTCGATGATGTCACACCTGGCAGATGGTACTATGACTACATAAATACAGCTAGCTCATTAGGAATTATCAATGGTTATTCTGCTGAAGAATTCAAGCCTGGAAGTTTCATTACCAGAGGACAAATGGCAGCTATGATTGTGAGAGCGTTTAAAGATACTGTACCTTTCCCTGGATATACAGGACAAATGTTTCCCGATGTACCCAACCATGCAAGTTTTTCAGAAGAAATCAATAAGGCTGCCTCGTTAGGGATTATTCAGGGATACAGTGATAACACATTCAAATCTGGCAATCTTGCCAATCGTGTACAGGCTGTCGTCATAATGTACCGAGCTATTTCAAATGAATACGAGAGTCCAATACAGGATAATATTGTTGAGGCGCATGTAAAAGATTTCTTAACAGAAGAAGCAAATGCAAATTTAAACCTTGAACAATCTTTGGAACTCTACGATCGTTACACAACAGGATTTTATGCTGCTTATGCGAAAGATATCGTTAAGTATAACAATGAACTTATTGATAAGGGGTATGAAATTACCACATCCGCAAATTTGGATAACATACAATTATCTACCGATTTCATAACCGACCGGTTTGCAGAAGTAACCGTAACCGGAACATCCAACTACGCAAAATTCATCAATCCTGATGGCCATGTCGAAGAAAAGAATTCCACCATCAACAACGGCTTCTACCTTCTCAAAAAAGACCATACAGGAATCTGGAAAATCTACAACCAATATCCTGAATAATGGGACGGAGGGACAGGTCCCTTGTCCCAACTACCAATCTTATCAAGGAGCAAGAGGATATCCTTTTGCTCCTTACCTTTCATCACCTTACTCTGTCAATCACACTCTTCGATATACCACTGACTCTAGCTAACTGCCTTACGGTCACACCATCTAGTTGCTTCATTTTCTTTAGTACCTTATTTCTTTTTTCTCTATCCATCTGCTGCACCATACTCTTAGTCACGCCCAATCTATGCATATACTCTTTTACTTCATCATCGCTTTTCAGTGTTTTTCGATAATCATCAAAAAAATGATCGGCATTGTCTTTTTGAGAAAACGCTATTAGCCGCTCTACTGATTTTTGTCTATCATGGGAGATCAATTGAAGGGGGTAATCCGTGTCGATGAGGATACTTGTATTATGTGTATATTCACGTATACTCGTCCATTTACTTGAGAGTACACTTATTGCCAGACCAGCTTTTAAAGGGTTTTGGTGGATATACCGGAGAACTCTGTGGAAATTAGCTGAGGATTCAACATTTTCGCTTTTAAATCTCTCTTGAAACAGGTGGCCACAACGATCATATTTCTTGTTATACCAATACACATAACTGGAACTGATCCGCTTGATTGTATCTGAAACGGTTTCCTCTGCCTCTTTCAAAAGCAAATGGACATGATTGTCCATTAAGCAATAACCAAAAAGACGAAAATTACGTCTACTTTTATATCTTAATAAAATCTTTAAAAACATCTCCCTATCTTGATCATCCTCAAGGGACATGGGGACAGGTCCCTTGTCCCAAAAATTTAATAATTCACATATAAATAGGATTATTGATACTGACACATATTGATTTAGGAATGTAACTGTGTTTGTGGGATTGCAAAAGTGAATATAAGACGGCTTAGGTAGTGGAAATCGAGTGGAAGGGGAAGAATAGGAGCGATGTGGAAAACAATTTTAAATTCACCTACTTAGAAAACTATTTCGACATAAACTCCAGAAATCCTTTTAATGGTTGATGATTAAAGGGCAACTTACATTTCACATCCATTGTTTTGTTTCTTTGTGAATGGGACAGTGAACCTGTCCCTCCGTCCCAAACAAAAAACATGAGCCCGGTCTGAACCGAACTCATGCTTTGGTTACATTATTCGAGTGGGACAAGGGACCTGTCCCTCTGTCCCTACATCAATTCACTTACAACCAGGAATTCTGCCAGGATTTTGGCCATTTGGTCGCGTTTTGTGTATTGGTTTGGTGCGAATGTTCCGTTGGTCATACCTGACATGATTCCTGCCTGATAGACTTTTTCAATGCCTGGTTTTGACCAGTTTGAGATTTGATTTACGTCTTTAAAGTCCTTGATTTTTTTCGTAGTATCCAGCATGTCTGTATCGAATCCGATGAAGTCAAGTTCCATGGCCCTGGAGATCATGACAGCTGCCTGTGTGCGGGTCAGCTTTTCACCAGGGGCAAAGGTTCCGTCTTCTTTTCCTTTGATGATTCCGTAATGGACTGCGGACATCAGTTCTCCGTTTTCATTGAACCATTCGGATCCTTTGACGTCAGAAAAGCGGTTGTCATACTCTTGAGAAGGAAGACCGAGTGCACGAACTAACAGGACTGTAAATTCAGCACGTGAGATATCTTCACTTGGAGCATACCTTTCTATCGTCTTTCCTTTAATGATCGATTTCGAAGCGAGTTTCTCAATATAGTCTTCTGCCCAGTTTACGCCATCTACGTCAGAGAAGGTTTTGTCGTTCTCTACAATGGCATAAATGGAGTTTGTTAAAGATTTGATTGTTGCAACTTTCCCATCAAACAATGTCGGGACAGCTGTATAGCTACCATCACTATTCAACCTCACGCCAACTGAGTGTTCTGCGTTGAATTCGTTTTCTCCAACAATCTCTCTTTCTACAAATGTATTAAATGTAGAAATCTCTTCTTTCTTCTCCCCAGACAACGCTTCAATGTGGAAATCAACTGCGTCTGAAACAATATTCAAGGTGGTAGTTGGTGCTTTTACTACATTCACAGAAATCGTGATGTACACTTCTTCACTGGATCCACCAAGCTTTTTCATTAAGCCATCGACATCAATTTCAGATACTGGCAACAGATAACTCGCTGTTTCTGTTTGGACTTCTATCTTGGACATTTTGTTTTTCTTAAGTGCTTCTTTGAATAAAGCAGCCGGTATCTGTACTTTTGCCACTTCATCAGGTGCTCCCGTTTTCTCCAAAGGTACCACAAGTGTGTCTTTCTTCGATGTGATCGTATCGACAATCTCTTTCACTTTTTGTGGAACGATTTTCGTAATGATTTCCACCATTCCTGATGGATTTTTCTCTTTCACGACTTGTGCAGCTCCTACCGGAAGCTCTACCGTGTTTGGCTTAGCAGGTTTGTATGGTTTTGTCGGTTCGGCAGGATCCGTTCCGCCATCTCCCCCACCGTCTCCTGTTTCTTTCCCACCAACTTTAATGACCACCGTCGTCAGTGGATCAATCGTCAGGGAATCTTTCGATAATTTAAAACCGGATTTTTCTGAAACAGGCTTCGTACCTGCTTCATCGTTGTCTACTAAAACTTTCCCTTTAGAGAAATCGTAGTCTCCAAGAGTAAGCGTACGCTCTTTATTATCGGCATTGACGAACACATAGTACTCACCTGTGTCATCCGTCGATACATTTTTGTAAGCAAGCAGCAGGTCCGTATCCGCTATTTCAGGGAAATCAAGTAATGATACATTCGTATCCACAAGCTCTTTGTCACCCAAACGGAAAGCATTGGTTGATTTTCTCAACTCAATCATACCTTCTGTGTATGCTCTCGTTGTTGTATTTACAGCATAATCTTCTTTGTTCGTTGCTTTCTCCCAATCAAATTTATTGATGGCATCCGATGAGTCATAGGAGTCATGAATGAAGTAACCGAATGGTTTTCCATCAGCGTCCGTAAGCTCATGGTATTTCTGTTCCGGAACGCCTTCACCTAGCCATTGCTTGGTTCTGCCATATTCTTGACCTGCGTGGATAAAAGCTGTTCCCTGTGAGGTTAAAATCATCGAGTTGCCAAGTCGGATTCGTTTGTGAATCTCCAGGTTATTCTCAGGGATTGCCGGATCCTTTTTAATGGATTGTGCAATGACATCATATAACGGCAGGTTATCATGTGCCGCGATGTATTGGACCATGTCTCCCGGATCGTCGTCTGCTGTGTTCCCCGGTTGTCCTTTAATATTGTTAAAAATCACTTGGATATCCCGTGCGCCGCCTGTAAGGAATCGTGGCTCCCCTTCGGAACCGAATCCGGACTTCAATTCATTCCGTATTTCGTCGGAGAAGACGCCCACATCGTCGGTTTTATCCATCCAATCCTGGTCAGCTCCCATTCCTTTTAGAGAAGGATCCGATAGATGACCAGCAAACGTTCTCCATCCTTCACCGATGAATAGCGCGTTCGGATTGATTTCAGCCGCTGTATCATAGGCTTTTTGAATAGCAGGATAACTCGCATCACCCATCATATCAAAGCGCATGCCATCGATCTTATATTCGTCGAACCAATATTTCACGGAATCCACCATAAGCTTTTCAGCCATCGTATGGTTGGTGGCCAAGTTGTTTCCGAAACCTCCAAGGAAGTTTCCTTTGTTATCCTGGAATGCATAATAATTTGGAACGATGTCATTCAATGTGCTTGTTTTTGCCATATGAGTGTAGACAACGTCAAGGACGACACCCATACCGGCATCATGAATCGCATCGATTAATTTCTTCGTTTCTTTTACCCGAAGTTCAGGATCAGTGGCATCCTGTGAATAGGCACCGTCCGGGGAGAAATAGCTGTGAGGGTCGTAACCCCAATTGTACTCATTTCCACCTGCTGAATACTCAAGCTCGCGCTCATCCATATTCGTTTCATCGCCATAATACCAAGCCATGATCGGAAGTAATTGAACGTGAGTCACACCCAATGATTTAATGTAATCCAGTTTATCGATAAAGGCTTCATAAGAGCCCCATCGTGCGGTCAGATCATCTTGTATGCTTGGATCTGATGTGAAATCACGTACATGAACTTCATAAATAACCGCATCTTCACGCTTCTTATATCCATCAATTTCAGCATGGCTGAATCCTTCAGGGTTCGTGCCGCTTAAATCGACGATGGCTGCTTTCCCCACGGAATCCCCGTCAGGTCCTGTTTCCCCAGTCGTATCAACGGTAAAAGCGGCCATGGATTTCGCATATGGGTCCAATACTTTCTTCGTTACACCATCATTGGTTACTTCATATTGATAGTAGTAGCCTTCAAGATCGGAAAGATCAAGGTCACCGGCCTTTACTTTTTTAGACCAGACACCTTTTTCACCTAATGTGAGTTCCACACTGCCAATGGATGTCGCAGCATTCTCTTTATCAAAGAAGATCGCTACCACTTTGCTTGCTTTCGGTGCCCAAAGTTTCAATGTTGCATCGCCATCTTTGTATATCGCACCAAGATCATCACCATCATAGGCATACTTGTAATCAAGTAGTCTCCAGCCAGCTGCCGCTGAAACGGTTCTGCCTGAGTAAGTGATGGAAAGCGGAAGTTTCTTCAGGTCAAAACCAGCCTTCACTTCCACCGTTTTATCACCGGTGATTTTGACGCTGTTGACCGTTATATCTGCTCCGTCCTTGTCCTTGAGTGTTAATCCGGACATGAGCGTTTCCTCTGTCAAACCATCCGTCATGGTGAAATTCAGGCGGATGGTATCATCCGAAATAACTTCAGATGAAAGCAGTCCCGTCGTCACATCACCATGCGGAGAAATGTAGACGTTATCTTCGCCCTGCTTCACCCATAGCTGATCATACTTATCGAGAAGGTTGAAGGTTTTGTCTCCTCCGTCTTTCTCACCGGTTTCCTCATTCAATACAAGGAAGCCGATTTGTTTGGCGTCTTCATTCAACTCAACGTCCACATAAGCACCGTATCGATCCTTTTTAGAAAAATCCAGTGCGCCTGTCGGCCAGTTCTCTGTCGGGGATTTCACATCGCCCCACGTCCAAAGACCGAAGTTTTCATAATTCCCGTCTTCACGATCATAGTGGATGCGGACCGTATTCGCAGGGAGATCCACCGGCTCATACGTGTACACTTTGTCCGATCCCTGCTCGATCCAGATTTCATTGACGTCAGGTGATGTGATGGAGAAGGCTTTGTCTCCCCCGTCTTTTCCTGCATCACCTTTTGTCACATCCATGACAAGGAATCCGATGTTTTTCGCTCCTTCTGCAAGTGGAACGTCAATGTATGCCCCGTAGCTGTCCGTTTTCTCGAACATTGTGGCACCAACCGGCCAGTTGGCAGAAGGAGAAGCAACATCATTCCACAGCCATGCGCCATAGTTTTCGTAATTGCCGTCGGTGCGGTTGTAGTGGATACGGATGTTGTTTTCCGGTACGGGTTCCGCTTCTGGATCTTCTCCGCCACCGGAACCTGACACTGCTCCTGTGATTTTTCCACCTTCAACGGTGAGTAGTGCTGTACCGCCGTCTGCTTTCTTCGGCAGGGTCAACGTTACTTCACCCGCACCAGTCGTCGTGTAAGTTTCCCCAGAATAAGCGTTCGTCACGACCGCATCGGGAGATTCCACTGTCAACGTGATCTCTTTCGCTTCGTCAGCCACGTTCAATCCGACGTATACCGAGTCGTCTTTATAATCACGGGAGAATAAGAGAAACTTATCGCTGTTCGATCCTCCAATAGTATGTCTCTCACCCTTCGCGAACACATCCGAGTGCGCACCCCGGAAGTTCAGGATTTTCGTGTAGTGATCCAGCACATCGTTGTTCTCTACATCTTCCCAATTAAGGTCATAGCGGTTATCATACTGAGGATAATTATTCGCTCCACTCTGTCCAAGCTCTTCACCGTAGTAAATGACGGGCTGACCTTTAGACGTCGCCTGAAGAGATGCAGCAAGCTTCAGCTTCCCTTTGTCCCCGCCAAGTGAATACAGGAATCCGTCTTCATCATGGCTTCCCAGGAACTGACCGAGTGTAGCCGTGTTATCGATCTTTCCGTTCCGGGCCGTCAATTTATCATTGGCCGCTTTAAGGTTCCCGTTTACAAACTCACGGGCGATATCCTTGAATCCGAAATCGAGGAGGGAATCCATCATCCCTGTATCCAGGTAGCCGTAATCATTGTCGGCACTTGCACCCCAAGCTTCCCCGATCATTTTGTGCTTTGGCATTTTTTCCGTGATAGCGTTTTTGAAGGCCATCCATGTAGCGTCTTCCACATGCTTCACTGTATCGACACGGAAATAGTCGATGGTGTTTCCTTTATCGGTCTTCGCTTTCTCGATCCAGTCGGTCTGCCAGTCGATGATCTGCTGGCGCACTTCAGGATTTTCGGTCATCACGTCAGGAAGTCCGGCTAGTTCACCGACCACTTCGTCTGTCCCGACATTTCCCTGACGAAGGAAATCGCTGTATTTATCACGCTCGGCGTCCGTAGGATATCCGGCTGGACGTTGATCCGCAGGCAGCTCGCCGTCGATTTCTTTCAATCCGTAACCCGTGTGGTTCAACACGACATCCACCATGATCTTGATGCCGCGGTCGTGGGCCTCATCGATCAGATTATGGAAATCGTCCATACTTCCGAAGTGCGGGTTGAGTTCGCCGAAATTGCTCGCCCAGTAGCCGTGGTAGCCGAAATATGGCTCTCCTGCTTCCCCTTTTCGCACATCATACTTGATATTTTCCACAACCGGACTGATCCAGATTGTGTTCACGCCAAGTTTATCAAGGTAATCAAGCTTTTCCGTGATTCCTTTAAAATCTCCGCCTTGATACGTTCCGCGTTTCGACTGGTCGTAATTCAGGTCATAAGGATCATCATTTGACGTATCCCCGTTGAAGAATCGGTCAGTCAACATGAAATAGATGATGGATTCATCCCAGTCAAGGTCGGAATCCCCGACAGACTGCCTTGCTTTCACTTCGATTTCAGTGCTTCCTTTGTAGACGTTCCCGTAAGAGTCCGTTGCGGTTAACGGGATCGTTTTCGTCCCTGCCGTAATGTCATCATCAATGGAAAGGGTCACTTCATTCAGCGATGGATCGATTTCAAGTTTGTCGGAACCTCCTAATGAAGAAACGTCCGCTGTGATTTTTTGAATGTTCAGGCCATCTGTCAGACCGTCAACTTCGACACTTAAGACAGCGTTTTCATTATAATCCACAGCTGCAGGAGCCACGGTCCCCGTCACACTTAGGTCGGCTTTTTGAAAATCAAGAACCGATTTTCCATCGACGGTATTGTACGGATCACTCACTTCCGTCGTCACGCTATCTTTTGTGACTAAAAAGCTGTACTCATTTTCCCCGTTGGGAATATTTTCGTATGGGAGGATGAAGCGCTCATTCTCCGGCTCATACGTCATCTCCTTTGTATCTCCGTTATACTTTAACTCCACTTTCTCAATCGTATCCATTTGATTGTTTTTGAAAAGGTCTTTATCCCGATAGTAGAAGGTCGCGTTCCCTTGATCGATGACTGGAGCCGAACCATCGGGAACGATGCGGATTTCCTCGACACCGCTTGTTATGTATGCCTTGGTGAGGGTGTCGTTCTTGTTCACCTTAATGAAACGATCACCGAATTCCTTCTCTGCCGTATTCCAATCCTCGGTACTTCGAAGGACGAAACCGAACTGCTCGGTTTCAGGTGCAACGGCAATATTCGCTACCGCCACTCCGTTTTCGTAGGAGTCAAAATTGATTTGATCATCCTTCACCCCTGTATTCCATGCCCATATGTTCCAATCCCCGTATGTTTGATCTTGACGAGTGTAGGTGAAACGCACCGTGCGCTCACTGGAATTCGCTGTTTCAATATCGGTTCCAGTACTTGCTGTCTCCGCTGTCGAGGCAGCTGGTGCTAGTGGTGCCCACAGGCTGATGAGCATCAGGATGATCATAAAAACCGAAAATCGACGCTTTGTCTGTTTTCTCATGTACGCTTTCCTCCCCTTATTGTATTGATAGAATAATAGAAGTACTCTGGGTGCACTCCATTGCGAAAACGTTTGCACAATTGTACAAAAAAATGTTTGTAGTATGGATTGTAGGTTTATTTTCCTGTCTTCGATTAAAATTGTGCTTTAATGCAAACGCTTGCAATTATCTGTATTTTTAATTATAAACTATATTTATTTTCACTTCTATATAAAATATGGGATTTTTTCCGAATGTGTTTTTATAACTAATGAGTATTGGAAACCTTACTTCACGTTTTTTTATTAAACACTTCGGCTTACATGCAGGGGTGTGTTTACAAACCTGGATAGCCAAAACAAAAAAGGAGTAATACAAAAAAAGAGTCCGGAATTATACCCGGCCTCTTCAGAAGCATTTAAGATACATTCTTTTCAATGGAATCTTCTTTTTTTGATGAAAGATCAATTGTTGAAATAGCCTTCCAAATCGTAATTCCTGAATAAAGCAGGAGTAAGAGACCCGGGATGATGAACATTAATGCGCCATTTTTAGAATTCATGAAGTTCATGAAATATCCTATATATGGAATTGTAAAACCTTTATATTCGCCTACTACATTATCAGATAATACAGGTTCAAGATCAGGAGCATCATTGTTATCTCCTTTTGTTTTATACATTACATGTTCTCCGCTTTTGGTTACTTCTAAAACCCGGTGAGTGATAAGGATGTTTTCTTTTTCTTTAAAGGTGATAACATCTCCCTTTTTAAAACGAGTCATATCTCCACCGGGTTTTACAGCAATAATTGATCCTGTTTGAATACCTGGCTCCATCGAACCTGATAATACCGATTTAATCTGATAGCCAAAGAATTGAGGTTCTCCCCCTGCTGCCTTGGAGGAAACAACGACGAAGATCATCATAAACAAGACAACGTATAAAACGACGGTAATACTTGTACTCAATATTTTCTTTGCTAATTTCATTTTTCATCATCCTTATTGTTCATTTTACTCTTGTGTACTAGTTGTTTCTGCTGGAGAAGGGGTAGACTCTGCTGTTTCTTCTTTCTTTGGTGGCTCTTGACTTTGTTCACTTGCCGCCTCCACCTCTGCCTGCTCTTCCGTTTTCATTTCTAGTTCGGCAGGAACTGCAGGCTGTTCAGGTTCATCCTCTTCCTTTGGTGTAGCCTTTTCTTCATTATTCTTTTCATTTGGTTTAGTTGTAGGAGCAGGAACATTTACTTCCTGATTGTCTTTTTCTTTCTTCCCTGGTGTATCTGGATTCGGATCATCTCCAGCTTTTTCTGGTTCCTTTTGATCGCATTTAACCGTTATTGTTTCACTCCATAATTCTTGTCGGATGTCTTCTTTATTTGAATGACCCGGGCGCTGTAGAGCTTTAAATTTATAGTTTCCTGATTGATTAATATTAGCTTGCAACGTCGTCGTTTCAGCCTCTTTAATAGGTTCGATATCTCCATGAAATACACTGCTTCCGTCCTTAGGATTTCCTGCATCCGCATAGTATACTGCGAACTCTGTGTTACCTTCCATTGTACTTCCTGTATTCATAATTCTGACTGAAATATCTACCGGAGAACAAGCACTTACTGTTCTATCCTCCTTATCAGGGAAGGTCAATGAACTTTTATCCCAGATACTCCAGGTTCCTGCGGTGATGACACCTGTTACATGATCCTGGTCATTAAAGTAGGCTCCCGTGCTGCCGTCTATAAATGAAGTAGTGATGGTGGTGGCATACCAGATGGCCATTAGCTGGCAAAGGAGCTTCCATTTTTTTGTTGAGGTTTTGTGTTTTTTTGTTCTTGGGTATCTTATGGAGATCACATCCTTTGGATATGTGGTAAATTAATTTCTTGAAGAAATCAGAAGCAAGGTTCTCCTGACTTCTTCAAGAAATTATTTTGTATATTTACTAGAAGAAAGGTGGGTGGGGACCCACCTTTCTCATTGTTTGTATTAGCGAGCTTCTCCTGCTCCCTGCATACCATTGAATGTCCATTTAAGCTCTAGAGAATCCCCTTGGAATTGATTCTGGTCTTGCCCGTTATCAACAAACTCATATTGAACATAAAGTTTATCTGACGTTCCTGCAGCAAGGTTTCCTCCATTTTCAGCGAACCAACCACTCCAAAAATTCCCCTCAATTACGTCAGGTGACATATTCTTTAAATCATACAAAGTCGTTGACCAAATCGGTGCATCTAGTTTATCTGCATTTATTAAGAAATTTACTCGAATATGCTTTCCAAAATCATCTGTATTATTACCATTACCTTTGACAGTATAGTCTGTTATTAAATCGATAGAGGCAATATCTAAAGTACCCCCATTTACTAAATCAAACGAACGTAGCATTGTATCCCCAGGTTTAATGTTACTTACATCAACAATTGTTGTAGGATTTGCACTAAGATCTAATGTACCTGCAGCAAAAGTAGCCTTAGTTTCTGCACTGTCACTAAAATACGCATATGTACCTCCCCCAACTAATGCCAATCCTAGTGCTGCAGAAGCTACGCCTAAACCTAATTTTTGCTTAATACCCATTTTTAAATTCCTCCTCGTTTTCACTCTTATTATCCGGTTCGTTCCAAAGTTCATTTTGTTCTTTTTAACGAACCTTACACTCGAATTATAAGACATATGTCACAGGTTGAAAAACCTCAAATACGGTTATTTATTCGCTAAAAAGAACAAAAATCATGATTTATCTCAGATTTCCTCTGTATTTCTTATCTTTTTATTTATTATAACGAACATTATAAACTTTATAATGAACGATTTTGCAGAGGAGGCAGCCGGATTTTTATTCTTTTGGAGGACACTAAATTTATTAGTAACCATGACTAAATGTTCTAGGGTTGGAGTAACACACGGGCATAAAAAATGGATGGAATTCGTTATAAACCCATGCCTCAACTCTGATAAAATAGAATAAGGACATTCGTTCAGTGGAGGTCATAAAATGGATTATTCCGTCATCGGCAAAAAAATAAGAGAATTAAGAAAAGCAGTCAGCTTAACTCAGGGGGATTTAGCTGAAGGGGTATGTACCCAGGCGCTCGTCAGCCGGATTGAAAAGGGGGATATTTATCCAAGTGCCACTACCCTTTATCAGATATCTTTGAAGCTCGGAGTGGATGTAAACTATTTCTTTGAAATCGGGACTACTCCACGCCTTGATTATATAAAGGAAGTTGAAAAACAGTTAAGAATCCTTAGATTGAATGGAAAATACGAAGAAATGATGGAAGTGGTCAAAACGGAAGAAAAGAACCCATTCTTCTATAAAGATAATGAGAAACTCCAACTACTACATTGGCATAAGGCGATCTACCTGTTTGAAGTTGAAAAAGATCCGGATAAATCATTTAAATTACTGCAACAAACCTATGAACTGACCGCCAATCAAAAAAAGGCGGTTTCAGAAAGAGAAATGGAGATCCTCATGACATTTGGCAGTTGGGAATCCCTTTTAAATAACCACGAAGAGGCTCTCCCCCATTATCAGAAGGTTGAAATCCTCATGAATCATACTGAACAACTATTTGATAAATCAATTAAGACCAGATTATATTACAATACGGCAAGAGTACTAAGCAGATTAAATCAATTTGAGGAGTCCACGGACTATTGCGAAAGAGCCATTAAATGGTGCCTTGAAGAGGAACATCTATGGGGTCTTGGTGAACTTCATTATCATATCGGATACAATTTAGAATGCATGGGGGAATACCAAAAGGCTTTGCCGTATATAGATAAGTCCATCCATATGTTCGAAATACATAAACATGAGCGTTACCTTTCTTTTTTGGATGAGAGAAAAAGAGAAATCAAGGATAAATTAAAAGCGCAAAGCCTATCTTTCGGTTCTGACGGGGTGCAATAATCACTTTAGCTCATCACCATAAAAAGTAAATAAAATGTATTTTAAATGATAATTGATGTGTGAGTGTGGTTTATGAAATACAAGGAGTTCCAGAAGTGAATGTCGATTATTTAAATCAATAATATTGACTAATATAAGCGGGCAAAAGTTAGTTAAACACCTGTTTAATTAGGATAATCCTTAAATGTAAGCTTCAGCATTCGTTAATCAAACGTTTGTTTAAAATAGCAGCATTCATGCGCTAAGATCATTCTGAAAATCCCATTTCCCCTAGCAGACAAGCACTCTTTACGATGTAACAATATCTTTCTTATGCTAAAACAAATATCTGTAAGTCTCTCATATTATGTTATAACAAACAGGAAAATATTACTATAAAAGGAGGTTATTCCAATATCCACATCAAGGATTTTAAAGTGGACGACAGGGGCTTTTGAAGCCGTTCTAGGCATCCCTTTACTCGGGGCTTCCATCATCATCGGGTTTCTATGGTTTCCATTAGTCATCATGCTTGTCCTATATTACTACGCTTATTCTTACCATCAGGGATAAAGGCGCCACAACGGGAAGTATACTCGGGATCATCACATCCTGCATCGGCTGGATTCCATTTGTAGGCATGGTCATGCATATCATTTCAGCGATATTTCTCATGATTAATGCTGCAAAATCAGATCAAGCATCCAGAGAATGGGACTGAGGGACAGGTCCCTTGTCCCACTCCATCTCATTCATAAGTAGGTCGATTCATAAGCTCACTTAAATCACTCATATTTAAGTAAAGTACGAGCACTAAAGAAACCAGTAAAAGCATTTGTATAGAAAGAGTAATGTTTCTTCTTTTTACGGTAACATTTCGTTTTTGCAGTGTGGATGTTATAGGTAGAGCCAATAAGCAGCAGATGCCAATAATCAAGACAAGGGATGGGTCCATGTATATGTTCATATATAAACCTGGAGAAACATCTTGTACGGACTGAGCCAAAAACGGCAGAGTTACTAACATCAAAGAGATTAGAATGAAGACTGTCATTAAGTAAACTAAAATTTTCATTGTGGCATCTTTCCTTTCTCATAATAAGGGATTCAAAGGTTGTACAGGGAAGGGTCTTTTGCTTCCAAACCATCTAAATACGCCCCAAAAGGAAGCATGAGAACCGTTTCCCGCTCCCTACGCAGCTTGTTTCCTTTCAGCGGTAAGAATACCTCTCCTCAACCAAATGCCGGTTAAGCCTGAAGCAACCCCGAATAAAAAAAGAAAAATCAATGTGACCGCCCCACCTTTTTGATAGGGAAGATTCGAATAATATCCAACCTTTTCCCCTGTAAGCCCCCTTATCCATTGAGTTTCCAATTTTGTCTTCGTCTTGGTCGTAAAGTTACTTTCCTTTATCACTCCGTTTTCATTAATACTATAGGTTCGATAGTTTATGGGATTTGAGTTGATTTTCTCTGTAGGAGGGGAAAGTCTCATCGCTACGATAAATGACTCTTTACCCGTCTCCTTTTCTACCACCTCTTTATACTGAATTGCCTCAGTAAAGTCGTTCATTCCTTCAGAATCAGAAGGGACATTATACCCTTTCAATTCTGCTTCCTTTTCATCCTTTATCTCAAAGATAATATTACCTTTCTTCTTACCTTCTTCCTCTACAAATGTATTCAGTTTGACACCATGAAACACCTGAATAGGATATACATCTCCGTCTTCCTCTAATGAAATGAAGTCATATTGCTTATCGAAACGATTTTGATACAGAGTTTCCCGGAGTGATTGAACGAGGAAATACGCGACCAGTGTAATCGAAAGAACCCCCGCAATGAAAAGGATATAACTTATATACCGAAATCGTTTCTTCGTAAGATCAGCCATAGAATCGCTCCCTAAAATGGATTCAATATAATACTAATTCTTGACCCACTCCATTTTCACCTCCCGTGAAACATGTCAAAAATCTTCAGACATATTGTAGAAAATAGGCGTGGGACAAGGGGACAGGTCCCTTGTCCCAGAAAAAGGGATTTCAAATGAAGTCTCGAATATACTATTTATATAGTGTTTATGGCAGGAGGGTTTTAACTGAAAAACGTATTGGGTACGATTATTTTGATGCTGTTCGTTTTGACCGGATGTGGATTGGAAACGCAAACCTTAACTGAATTTTACCCAAAAGAACTTAAGGATGTAACAAAGATAACATTAGTGGACGGTAGTACGGGAAATGAAAAAACCATATCCGATCAGAAGGGGGTAAAAGAATTTCTTGCAAAAATAAAGGACACTGAGTTCATTCCGGATCAAAATCAAGAAAAAAGAACCGGTTGGCGTTATTCCATCTCACTGTATCAAAAGAGTGAACGGACATTCCAATTTACGTTGAACGAGGTGGATGAGTACTATTATCATACGAAACCGGATCTTTACCCGATTGTGAATACCTTTTATGAAAACCTTGATAAGGTAGAAGAGTAATAGAATACAATCGCACCCCCATGTTGAGTCATATACAAAAGACGAGGGGCTAATCCCCCGTCTTTTTCATTTTGGGACAGTGTACCTGTCCCCCCGTCCCAGTTTAATCCACGATAAAGCTGTCTTCGAGTGTGAATTGCTCGGTGCTGGTACCAAATGTACCTGTGATTTTGTAGGTACCGGGTACTAATGGCACTCTTTTGAGTTTAACGGCTTTGGTGATCCACGGCTCAAGCATGATAGATCTCCCTTTTAGAAGGGCATGCTCTGGATAATAGACAGTTGGCTCCCTGCCTACTGGGGCAACGTTCTCTGGTGGGCCCCATGTATCCACCTTCACCCATTTCCACCCTACGAAACGGTAGATTTTCCACTCATTCAAATATGACAGGTGGTTTGGTCCCCAGTTGGTTAAGGTCATCGTCAGTAACTCTTCAGGGTGGTATTTGTTCTTTTCTACATTCATCGCCACATTAAAATCTTTTAGTGAAGCATAAAGCGGGTCATAGCGAATATCCCGAAACTTCCCATCCCCATCCCTTACAGTGAGGGTATATCGATAGAGAGCTCCATGAGGGGGTGGAATCTTCACCTTGAAGTCTTTCATGTCGCTCGTCTTTTTAGAATAGAGAACGATTGGATTTTCAGCACTTTTATTGACCTTTTCTAGCGTAACTTCCGTCGTGTAGCCCTCTTTTGTCATGATTCTTTGTAGAAATCCAGGGATTTCAGGTACATATTCTTCGCCAGGAATGACCTCAATTGGCCCCGTTTCATAAGGACTCCTGGTAGACCTACTAAAAATTTTACCTGTTCCCCTTCTATAACTTCCCGCATCTACCACGCCGCCAAATGTTTGTATAGAAGTGACCGAATATCCACCAACTGAATTATGCATGGATTCCGTTTTACTTTTCGTAAGATCCGTGACCACTTCCACCAGTCCAAACACAAGGATGAAGACGAGGAGTATTCTTATCCATGGCTTCTTTAATACTTCTATAATCAGTTCCTTCATGAAACACACCATCCTTTTGGAACAGGTCCCTTGTCCCGGAATTATTAATTATAATGACCCTAATCAGAACCTCAATTATGGGACAGTGTACCTGTCCCCGTGTCCCACCAGATGAAAATCAAGAAGAAAGGAACGGCTGGTGCTATGCCATTACACTGTTTCAACAAGATGAACCTATGCTCCAGTTTACTCTAACAAAAATAGATGGGAGATATTATCATACAGAACCGGATATGTATCCGATTGTGGATGACTTTTATAAGGAGATTGATATTCTAGGAGAGCAATAAATTCGCAAGAGCTCAAATTTGATATTCTTCTTATATAATAGGAAAGAAAGCAGTGTCTAAACTGCCTTCTTTCCATCCAACTATTTTACTTCAATATAGTAATCCAGTCTGGTAAGACCTCCACCTACTTGAATATGGGACGTGCCACTGGTATTTGTTAAAAGGATACCATTCATCGGCATATAATCAGCCACTGCGTTTCCGCTCCAGTCAACAACATACCCCGGCTCACCTTTTGTCATGTTTTTAAATACTATTGTGGAGCTTGGTTCCACTGTGAAGGTCGACCAATTTGGATAGTTCACACTTACCAGGCTGCTGCCTACCCTCTTATACTCGACTACTACCGAAGGCTCTTTAAATTTTTTGAATTCGACTTTAAATTCCGGTTCTAATGCCCGTGCCAAAAATGCACTGAATTCCGCCCTGGTAATGTCCTGATAAGGGAGGTAAAACCCATTGTTCAACCCTTGAGCAATACCCGCTTTTGATACTTTCTTAATAGACTCATAAGAAGCCATCTTCTTATAAATATCATAATAATCGACGTCGATTTGCTCCTCTAATTCAAATGCCCTTGCCAAGAAAATCGCCATTTCTCCACGATTGACAATGGCATCAGGTCTAAACGTATCATCTGAATATCCTTTGATGATCCCTTTTTCTACTGCAGATTCAATATAGCCGGCTGCGTAGCTCTGACTGCTTACATCTGAGAAGGAAGACGTTCGTTTAGATCCATCTAATCCTAAAGCACGGCCGATCATTGTAGCTGCTGCCGCACGCGTTACTTTATCTTGTGGATGAAATGCATTCACCGTTGTCCCTCTCACGATATTATGATCTGATAGATACATAATTTCGTCATAAAATGGATGAGATTCATTCAAATCAAAGAATGTAGCTTTTGCCACTCTACTGGTGGTATTGACCATGGATCCAATCATGATCAATATAGCCAAAGCAGTCATAATTTTTTTCATAGTATATTCTCCTATCTGTAATATAAATGTAATATTTGTAACACTCATTACATTTTATGGGAGGATTTGTTATTCTTCAATAGGTAAAAAGAACGAGTTGCGTTGCATGATGGAAATGACAGTTTTCAAAGAGTGTGATGGGACAAGGGACCTGTCCCCCCGTCCCACCCCTTCCAATTACCTTACAATTCTATTATGCTAGTACTAAGGGGGAGTGAATATGAAAAATGTATTTCGTATTATATTGATTGGCGCATTGTTCTTTGGTGTAGCTTCTTCATCGGCCAGTGCTCAAGGTTTCACCGATATACATAAGGGAACGACTTTTTATGATGAAATGATGTATTTGTATAACGAAGGAGTCATTCAGGGATTCGAGAATGGTGAATTCAGACCCGGGCAAGCTGTGAACCGTGCCCAAGCAGCGATTATGATTGGACGTGTCCTTGATTATAGTGATGCGCCGAGGGAATCCTCCTTTAAGGATGTAGGTAAATCCACTACAGGTTCCGGCTATATCCAAACAGCCTATGAAAATGGAATTATTTCCGGATATGGTGATAACACCTTCAGACCGGGAGAGACAGTCACACGAGATCAGATGGCAATGTTTCTTGCAAGAGCCTTTGATATGAAGGATGAGGCCCTTGTTCCATTTAGTGACGTATCGATTCAAATGAAAGCTTACCGCTCCATCCGTCAAATTATTTCGTTTGGCGTTACAGAAGGGTATACAGACGGCACTTTTCAGCCTAAAAAACAGGTCACTCGTGCTCAATTCTCGGCCTTTTTAGCAAGGGCAGTCAGTGATGACTTCCGTTTGAAAGTCGACGCATGTGGCTATGATCCAGAGTCAGGAACAAACCCTGACTATCAAACTGTCAATTGTTTGATCACAAAGGCGTCACTTGAATCAGGTAAAATTGTACCTCCAGAAGTCGTGAAGAGTATCGCTTCGGTAGAAAGCAACGGCTGGAAGCAATTCGATTCAAACGGTGAACCGATCATCAGTAATGATGGCGGCATCGGGATCATGCAAATCACTCCGCCATTCGAATCCGGTGTGGATGAAGAAAAATTAAAGTATGACATCACGTATAATATCGAAAAAGGGATTGAAATCCTTGCTTCTAAATACTCGAACGCTTCACTGCCAACCATAGGTGATCAAGATCCTATGAATCTAGAAAACTGGTACTTTGCCATCATGGGATATAACGGGGCAGTCGCAGTGAATAGCCCATTCATTAAAGCAACCGGGGATCATAACTTTGACTCCTATCAAATGAAAGTGTATCGGGATATGGATCAAAATGGACAAGTCACTCCACAGATCTTCCAAATTCCAATGACTGTCGACGATTTCCACTATGGTGACGATACGAATTGGAATATTGTATTTAAAAAGGATCATTATAATTACTATGCCGACTACACACCGTCAAGACATTACTTCAAACCAGGTGATCAGGTCGTCCATGTCGGAACCACTCTTCGTGCAGATGCGACAACACAGTCTAAAGGAACAGCACTGCAACCAACAGAAAAGCTGAAGATCCTTGCAGCACCTGTTTACGACAAGGACCCCAACTCAAAAAATCAATTTGTCTGGTATCCAGTTGAAGTACAGCGAACGGGGTACAAGGGGTATGTGGCTTCTTATAATGTAAGATAATGGGACAGAGGGACAGGTCCCTTGTCCCATCTATCTCAACATAACTTCAACTAAAGGCGAGGGGAATTCCCCCTCGCCTTTAGTATTATTCTGGGACACGGTACCTGTCCCCCCTGTCCCTACTTATCAGAACAAAATCCTCATCATGTACATGTCTCTCTTTTTTTATTTCCCTTATAGAACCTTTTCTCCGTTTGCCATCCATCCCCTTCTGAAATGACGCTTCATATACGCTCTCCAATCCATTCAGTATCAGATTGATCGATACAATCGTTAAGGCAAAGAACGTGATCGGTACAAGGACGATGAACGGATGAATATAGAGTGTTTCAAAGTAATCACCAATCAGTCCGGACCATTCAAAGGACAACGTTTTAGGAGGATCCTGTAAAGGTGAGAAATCAATGACCGTCCCTCCGAAGAACATTTTCAACAAGCCCAGATGTGCCAAAATGATCAATACTTGGTTCAGCTGTTGAATAAAGAGAATCATGAGTTTCTGCACTAAATGTTTCAATACATGAAAGAATAGGATCCGCAATGTACCGGCACCTAACGTTCTGGAAGCCAGTACAAATTCTGTGTTAAGGATTTTTTGGGTTTCTTTGCTTATGTATAAAATAACGCTTGGTAATGGTAATAACACCAGGATCATCGTTTCAAAAAATGCCCTTTTATAAAACGGTTCACCAAACCCATCAATAGGCATGGAGAGAACGTTGATGAGAACAAAATAGGCCATCAGTGTAATCGGAATGACTGAAAACGTACTGAGGAAATGCTCTGTTACTTTGAGTGTTTTGGTGAGATAGCCGCTGAATAGCGTGCCAATCACAGCCCCCAGGGTAATTTGCAATAAAGCAATAAAAAAGGAAATGCCTATTGTATACTTTGCCCCTTCCACAATCACATGCAGCAAATCATTTCCGCTCACGTCTGTTCCTAAGGGAAACGCTAAAGACGGTTTAAAAGGGGCGGTCTCAACGATTTGACCGTTTTCGTACTTCGCTGCCTTCTGTCTGATCTCACCATCGTTAAGCATCGTGTTCAATAGGCTCGCAGCCAGCAGCACTCCAATAAATAGAAATCCAATCAGAAATCGCTTATCTTTGAATACGTGTCGAATCAATCAGGATCCCCCCTTTTTAATCACATGTGGAACAAACAGTTCATAGCACTGAAAGAGAAGAAAGATTGGGTAATAGATTAAAGAAATCCCAACAAAGAAGACCTCAGGATAAGGGTATTGCAGAATGAACGACATGATGCCCGGTATATTGAACAAGTATTCCACGATTAATAGGTTCGTCAGGAAAAAAAGGATGATCGTCTTGGAGTAATGAAAAAGGGAATAAACTGTGTTTCTAAACACATGAACCAAGATCATTCGACGGAACGAAATCCCTTTTGCCAAAGCCAGAGTGGCATAGCTTTTTGTCAGTTCTTCGAGGATTTGGGATATCAATAATTTTGTGATAATCATCGTTGGGGTAATGCTCAAAGAGAGAATCGGGAGAAAAATCGCCTGTTCCTCTCCAAAAGAAGCAAAGTTCAAGAATTGTATATTGGTTTTTTGATACGTCCATACGACCAGGATTTGTAACACAAGTATGTAAAAAATATCCGGCACGGCCTGTATATACGTGAAGATCTCTTGAAAAGTGCTGATTACTTTTCGATTGAAGTTCACGATGGTGAAAGAAATGATGATCGAAATAAACATTGATAAAATAATCGACCCTCCAACAAGAATCAATGATTCTGCCAATGGCGGGAGGATGGTCGGGAAGATTGGTCTGAATACATTCCTCCCTGTACTGAATTCCAACTCCTGCAAAGAGGATATACTCGTCAGCAATTCGAGTATTTTTTGCCAATAGGATGAAAGATCAAGTGTAATATGATTGAATAAATATGGGATACAGCTTATACAAGTGATTGCGGCTAACGATGACACGATCTTCCACACGAAAGACAAAATTCTATTAACAACCGGCAAAGCATCACCTCTTTTGGATAAAGTAATTTGTTCTGATCAGGTCCAAGATACAGTCGGTTAATAAGGAACTCCTACACCCTATATTTTACTTTATTTCCCTGTCCCTTCAACGTCCTTTATGCCAAATTCAATTTTTTGAACAAAGAAAGGTCTCTTCTTAGATTATTTTCGTTATATCAAAAGAGATCACTTCATAAATTTGAACAACAAAAAAACCGTAGCCATCGAGTGTGACTTCGGTCTCCCCACTTATACTTTCATACCTAAATGATTCTGCAATGACATCTTTATATATTCTTTCCCCAACTGAAAGTAATAAGAAGATTTCTTATATCCTGATTTCGCAACATAGTAGTCACCTAAGTAGTCGCAGAAGCTAGATAAAGTGAGATATTTATTTTGTTTCGTAAGTTCAGGTATGATCACCTTTTCCATTTCCCGATCTAACTTCTTATATTCACCACCAAGCAACAAATGATAAAATATGTACTCTGCACGCAGTGATAAGAGAGATGGATCCTTTTGAACAAAGCGATAGCATTTGTCGAGACACTGAGCCGCTTCATTCATCCTTCCAGCTTTACAATATTCTTTCACAAGGGAAAGGACGATACGGGCACTATTATATGATTGAAAGTCTGATTGTTTCTCATATAGCTCCTTAAATAACCCAAGAGCTTGCTCATCTTTTCCCGCTATACTGTATAGACTACCCAGGTTGTGTTTAATAGGAGGAACCATCTCATGATAATGAATTTTTACCGCGAGAGAAAGAGCTGTATCATAATGTTCCTGTGCCAGGTCGTAATAGAAGTTCCGCTTATGACAGATGCCTAGCAGTATATGGCAGTCGACACATTTATGAAGCATATAGATCGCTTGAAAGTGGGATAAAGCCATTTCAGCATATTTAACAGCCGTCTTGGTATTATCATTCTTACTGTTCATGAAGGAAAAAGTATAATAGAAATCTGCCAGTTCAATAGAAGAGAGATCTAAGAAGGCGATAAACTTTTGGGATTCAAAGATCTGTTTTACCGCTTCATCAAATTTCCCTACATGATAAAAATAATAGGCGCTATGTTTATAGAAATAAAATCTCGTTTTTAAAGACATATCGATGGTTTTTTCAGTTAAATCCACTAGCTCTTTCTTAACATGGGCAATCTTATCATGCTGAAGATCATACCGAATACGGAGCACTTTATAGTCAAGCTGAATACTTTCATTACTAAAATCGTTTCCCTCGAAATAATGATAAAGCCTATCAGACTCTTCCACATCCCTTGTCATGAAAGTGTTATTCCATTGATACAACCGACCCTGTATTTCAGTCAAAGCATTCGCATCTTCAATATAACCAAGCCTGTTTAACAATAATTCAATCGTTTCATCACTGGGCTGCAAAATTTCGTTCTCGATTTTGGACAAATACGAAACCGAACAAATCCCTCTCGATAAATCCTCCTGCTTCATCTGCTTCTTCTTTCGCAAATACCGTACCTTATGGCCATATGACATATGTTGAATATTGACCACCCCCTCCAATTTTTATTCTACCCCAGGAAGGGACAGAGGGACAGGTTCCTTGTCCCATCCCCAAAAGAGATGAGGACAGTATTCGTTTCTATTTGTGGGACAGGGGACCTGTCCCCATGTCCCACCCTATTAACGTTTATTCACACGAATCAACTCAATAAATGTACTGAAGGTCGTGTTCCCTTTCAATATCAAGACGTCCTTGGCTAGTGTTTCTTTCAAAAACTCTACCCTCATCTGATCTCCATCACTTCGCAGACATTTTATCTTATAAGGGCCGTCTTTAAAATGTAAGGTTAAGACTGATTGTGAATCTGAAGCAAGAAGGGCGTTTTCCCACCAGGGAAGAATATCTTTAAAGTCCACCCACTCCTCTTCCGGAAACGCAACACCATCTACTAAAAAGTAGATCTTTGCAAGCTTGTTTCGATCTACTTCTCTAATACCATCATTATCTACAACTAACTTGATGTCCATGGTTTTTCTCCTTTACCAAATAGGATAGGCTGTCTCGATTTCTTTCGTTGAAGTGTTCACCCACATATCAATGGTCATGTTATGACTCTTCCCTCTAACTTTCACGTTTTTCCCCTGTGTCTGAAGTTTCTTGTACCGGTTTTTATAGGCATCCTTAACCGTTGACTGCACTTGAGATTTTGTCATATTCTTAGGAAAGAGGTCTCTTCCTTTTGAATAAACTCCGCCATACATATGACGATCTGCAATGTGGTTTATATCTATTTTAACCACTTTATATGATGGTAAAGTGATTCTAACAGTGGATCCACCACCACCCGGTCTTCCTCCGCCTATTCCGCCTCCCGGACCTCCCCCGGCACAAGAAGGAGTTACTACTTCTATATTGTTGAACCCATCATTTCCAGGTTGACCTTCAAATATATCCCCAATAATATCTTCTTCAAAATAGTCTTTATCGATTGTTACTTCATAGTCATCGTCACTAAAATCCGCTTCTACACTGATGTCTTCAAGTGGCATAGCCTTCACAGCAAAAGGATTATCCAAGCATGAAGCATTTGCCACCCCCGTAGGTAACCCAATTGCAATTAATAATAACAGTACTGAACAAAGACTCATCAACTTCGTGTTCATAATAAAAGAACCTCCTAAAAATTTTTCAGAGGTATATAGGCCTAATATTCCCTTCCTTTACTATAGTTCAATTACCCTTAAAATAATAATTAAATTTTCTTAATATTGGGACGGAGGGACAGGTCCCTTGTCCCAGACAAAAACACACAAAAAAAGACGAGGGGCGCATCCCTCGTCTCTAATTTTTTGGGACAGGGTACCTGTCCCCATGTCCCAACTCACTTACTTAATGATCGACTTGAACTCATATGTTCCTTGTCCTGATTGTACGGTGTAGATTACATAGACACCGTTGGAAGCTAGTAGTCCTCCAAAATTATAGGTGATTCCTAATGAAAACCTCTCGTAGGAACCGATATCTGTATCTATGCCTGCATCATTCAGCTCAGATTCGGTATACTGAGATTTTTGTGTGTCACCTTCATAAATTTCTACTTTTTTAACGATAACGTTATTCGAGCTATAGTTATAAAAGGACATGTTCAAGCTTTTAATGACGTTATTAACTTGACTTGAGCCGTGGCTAAACTGAAGTTGTGGCCGGTCTGTGACCTCAATCACGCTTTCAGCCGATTGACCATTTTCCAGTTGAACGGTGATAACTGCAGAACCCTCTGCCTGGGAAGTGACTAGTCCATTTTCATCTACAGTTGCAACGGTTGGATTATCAGAAGTCCAGGTCATTTCTAAATCGTCGGAGACTTCCGAAGGTGTAACCGATGCAGTCAGCTGATAGGTTTTATTCGTATTCATCGACAATTGACTCTTGCTTAGGTTTACTTCTGCCGATTCGATTAGCAATTCTTGAATACGTACCTCTGCCGCTTCAAGCTTGCTTAATCCTTCGATGGTCATGTTCTTATCAAGTTGTAATCCAGCGTCCACTAGTTTTCGTGCTTCTTGTACCTCAGAACGGTTTCCTAAAGTAATCGGATCAGGAAGAGCAGCTATAAGTTCCTCTGCCTGGCGTTGTGCTTTAAGAAGCCCAATATCAGATTCCGCTTTTTGCAGAATATCAATTCCTTTAATAACAGCGTTCGCATCCACTTTCAATACTTCATCCACTTTAGTGCGTGCTGTTGCAATTTGTTCGACAGCATCCAACGTAACCGGACTCGGGATCGACTCGATTGCATCCTCCGCTTCGTTGGTAAGTGAAAGCAACAAGATGGTGTGCTCTGCTTTTTCCAGCTTTTGAATCGTTGAGATAACAGCTTCAGTATTCATCCCATATACTTTATTTACTTTTTCCCTTGCAGCTTCCACAGCTTTTTGATCAGTCAAGGTGATGGTTTCCGGCAATAATGCGATGACTTCTTCAGCATCCTTGATTGCATAAAGAAGTTTGATTGTATCTTCTGCTTTTTCAAGAGTCGCAAGGCCTTTAATCATATCCTCGCTGCCTCGTTGAAGAACTTCATCAACGAGCATCCTGGCTTCTTTAATCTTCTCTTCATCATCCAGGGTAATCGTTGCTGGTAATGACGCAATGATTTCATCCGCTTTTTGAGCATTGACGTCTTCAGGAGTTGTTTCAATGATAATTCTTAGAGATGTCGTTAAATCTGTTCCAAAAATTTCTCCATGTATAATGTGTTCTCCAGGGGCACTGAAGTCGACCATCTCCCAGCCCACCATTTTCTCTTCAAGGTTATTTCCCCTCATGAGAAGGTTGACGGTCGTTGGGAGGGAAACATCCATATATGTACGGGCTTTAATATCATCAGGTTGAATGACCTTTATCAAAACTGGATTATACGGCGACTCTGAGCGATAAATGAATAGCGCAAATTCACCACGGGTAATCTGCTCGTCAGTTCCAAATAAAGTATCTGTTTTCCCTTGAGTGATTCCATTCGCAATAAGGGCTTTTACGTATTCCATGTAGCGGCTGTTAACATCCGTAAACGGCATTTCCGCGTCACCTTTCAGCTGATACGCTCTGGCAATGATGATTGCCATTTCCCCACGGGTCAATGTATCATTCGAACCGAAGCTAGTTGACGTTTTCCCATTGATAATTCCATGGTTCTTAAGAATATCCACTGCGCTTTGTGCACGTACAGGAACGTCGTTAAACCCCGCATCAGGTGCTTCTTCCCCTACTAAGTTCAGTGCTCTTGCAATCATGACAGCTGCATCTGCACGCTTGATTTGTTGAGTTATGCCAAAACTTGATTCAGAAAGACCATTTGTAATGTTCTCCTTCACCAAATAATCGACAGCAAGTTCATACTTCACTGATACGTCTTTGAATGTAAAGGCCGAAGCAGTCGGCGCTGTTGCAGAAATGACTGCAACTGTTGCAGTTGCTGCAAGTATCTTACGAATTCGTGTTGAATAATGACCCATTTCTCAAACTCCTTTTATGTAATGATCTAGATGTGAGATTAGTAATTTATGTATAATTTTCTTGAATAATAATAAAATTTACTAATCTGGTATGAAACACCATTGGCAATTTTATCATAAAAATAGGTGGAAATTACCGTGTCTTTTTTTGGTAAATTCCACCTGTGGGACAGGTCCCTTGTCCCAGTTACGAAAGAAGACGGAGGAATAGTCCTCCATCTTCTTTCTAGTTTTCCGGGAAGAGGTTCTACCCTTGATTTACATGCTCTGCAGCCGGACTATCTAAATGGCAAACTAATAATATACCCTGCAAAGAAAAACAACTCTCTTAGGAAGAATGGGACTTTCGTTTCCAATGTCTTATATACTGAACTTTGTGTAGGCGATGAATAAGCTTCCATCCCAATGTTTTTTGCCATTAAGATGGCTCTTTTCATGTGCATGGGGTCGCTTACAATCGTAAAGGTATTAAGGTTATGTTCAGCTGCTACTTCATAAGCATACTTCAGGTTTTCTTCAGTGATTTCTGATTTTGTTTCGATTAGAATGTCATTATGATCAACACGGTGGTCAATAGCATAGTCCCGTGCAACCTCAGACTCCGCCAACTGATTGCCGTCACCCCTGCCTCCAGTAAATATAATCTTATCAACATACCGATTTTCATATAGCCAGATGGCATGATTGATCCTCTCACGTAAAACAGGAGACGGCTCCTCATCCCAAACGGCAGCCCCCAGTACCACAGCTACATCCGTCTTAACTAATTGAACTTTAACACCAAAGGTCCAAATGCTAAAAGCGGAATAGCTAATGAATACAAAGAATATGACGACGATGATCATGACTAGTCTTATCCTGGTTCTTTTATTCAATGTTAAATCAATCCTTTAGGGAGAAGGAGAGACTGCGCCTTATCTCACCACCATCCGATTTACATACTCACTCATTCCATCCATTGATCTTAGAATAAAGTATTTACTCAGAAATATGCTGCGACTAATTCGGTTGAAGCCTTTAATGAAACGGCGTTGTTGAATGAGACCGACTCCTTTATGGAATGTATCCCTGGCTAGTATATATTTATTCCGTTCATCTTCATGTAATTGGCTGTCACTCCATTTATGAATGGTAGGGAGAAGTTCCGCAAAGTCGTCCAGTTGGTTACGTTTATATAAAAAAACTAATTTACGGGAAATCATGAACTGTTCCAACATATAGCGTTTCGAAATACTACTGTCCCTTAATCGATACATCAAAACATTTTCTTTCATTTTCCCCATTTTCACTTTGTGTTTAGCAGCTCTCAGGATGAAATCATAATCTTAACAGTAAGGAACCTCACGATAGCCCTTCAGCAATCCATAGACTTCTTTTTTCAAAAACCAGGTAGGGTGGGTTGACACATTTGTATAGTTCAACCTTCTTTTGATTTCATCCCCATCAAGCTCCTGTCCATCCGATTCAACCAATACCTTGCCCTTTTCATCCATCAGAATCAATTCAGAAAAAACAAAGTCAAGTTGATGGCGTTCCAGGTAGTTTTTTTGATTTTCCAACCGGGTCGGCAACGCACGATCATCAGCATCCATTCTCGCAATATAGTAACCACCGCAATGGTCCAGTGCACGATTGAGGCTCCTGACCAACCCCATATTCTCTTCATTGATAAGGAGTTTGACCCGCTTATCTTTCTGTTCATAGCTTACAAGCAATTCGGCTAACTCTTTATTTTCCGGTTTATCCAAGACGATGATTAATTCAAGATGTTCATAGCTCTGATTTAATATGGATCGAATGCATTCATCCACCCACTCAAGCTCTTCATTGTAGGAGCTCATGATCACGGAGATTAATTCGTTCACCGCTCGTCCCTCTTTTCATCTAGGATACAAATATATAGATCAGAATATAGTGACAGCAATCAAGACTTTCGGTGTTTTGCACGACCCAACTATGAAATTCTCAATTAAGAACAACCATTTTATGATGGGTAAGTGAAAAGTAATTTTCCTACTTTGTATTTATTTATATCACATTACCATAATTACCATTTTTTTCTGATAGCTAATTTAACATAAATGAAATATTATCAATCTGTTAGTAACATAATTTGAGAGGGGAAACACCACTTGAAAGCATTAAAACTATTACTTTGTTTAGGATTGGCATTTGTAGCTTTACCTTTACAATCCGCATTTGCCGCTGGCGGGAAGACAATCGATCACTACATACCTATGGACATCGATGGAGATCACTGGGCATGGGAAGAGATCAATGACTTCATCAATGCAGATATTATTGATGGCTATATGGATGAAGAGATGTATATGTATGTGAAGCCTAATGACAATATTACACGTGCACAGTTTACAAAAATCCTCGTAAACGCACTCTCACTTGAAGCAACTGGTACACCAAAGAGATTCAGCGATGTGAAATCATCGGCCTGGTATTATGAGTACGTAAATACGGCGAGCAGCCTTGGGATTATTAACGGGAATACGAATGGAACATTTGCACCGAATAAGAATATCACAAGAGATCAAATGACAAAGATGATCGTGCTGGCCTTCGAGAAAACGGTACCATTCTCGAACTCAGCTACTCAGAAGTTCTCTGATGTCAGCAAAGATTATTGGGCATTCGACTACATCAACAAAGCATCAGGAGCGGAAATTGTGAAAGGGTTTGGAACGACCTTCAAACCACTCAACCTGGCAACAAGGGCACAGGCCATTGTCATGATTCACCGTGGTCTTACCAAAGAACAATCCAACCTACCTGATGAAGAAGCAGTAAAGGACTTCCTTAAAGGCCATATCCTCAAAGAGAACAGCCTAATGGAAACGAATGCGTCTGATGACCTGATGGCACTCTATGAAGAAAACGGAACAGGATACTATCTAGCGGAAGCAAGGGATCTTGGCGGGATCTACTTCCCTGCTGATGAAGGATACACAGTCGATATCGATGACACGAAACTTTCATTAAATATCGTATCCATCTCTGACCGCTTCCTAACCATCGAAGCGACCGGAATGACCGGGAGATTCACCTACAAGAGCGAAGACTTCAACATGGACTTCACTACTAAAATGGATGGATCCTACAACCTGAAGCTCGATCAAGAAAGCGGCAAGTGGAAAATCTACAACTACATGCCTTACTTTGACGAAGATCAGTTTGAAGAATAGGTGGGACATGAATGGGACATGGGGACAGGTCCCTTGTCCCATTCAGGAAAGAAGACGGAGGAATATTCCTTCGTCTTCTTTTTTTGTTTGTGGGACAGGGAACCTGTCCCTCCGTCCCTACAAACGGATAAGTTAGATGGAACATTCAAAGATGTGACAGCACAACAATCTTGGTCTGCCGCCTACATTGAAGCGTCACACCGCATGGGCATCATTAATGGATTCACGGACGGGACATTCTGATCTGGACAGAACATCACACGCCAGGAAATGTTGGCGATGATCGTCAGGGCCATGAAAGTTGAAGACCATGACGTACTAGTGCAGACAGAAGTCATTGAAACATTCAAAGACGAAAGCCAATTCAGCTCCACATTCACCAAAGAAATCTACCAAGCATCACGGGCAGGACTCATCAATGGGCGAAGTAGCGGGAACTTTGATCCACTGGCTCAATCCACCAGAGCAGAAACGAGTGTGATTTTGTATCGTGTGTTGAATAAATAAGGTGGGAAAGATCCCTTGCCCCACCAACATATGAAAGAGAGGCTGGGACAAAACCCTCCTCTGAAATGAAAAAGCCGGTGAAATTTTACAAAAAGTAAAA
>NZ_JAXBLY010000032.1:0-27281 GCF_033963925.1 Rossellomorea sp. YZS02
CAGCGCCGATGGTAGTTGGGGGATCTCCCCCTGTGAGAGTAGGACGTCGCCAGGCAAATAGATTAAAGAGTAGCTCATTGGGAGTTGCTCTTTTTTTGTTTAAAAATGTTTCTAAGTTAAAGACGAAACTACGGCCTGTTGCAGAATATGGACTTATTTGGATGAGAAGTGTGATGCCCCTTTTCAACATAAAGAAAATTCGACATCTTGGCATGATTATCTGATATCTCGCATGATAAATCACAATAGGGCCTTTAAAAAAAGAATTCCCGTACGATAATCAGGAATTCGGCATGATTTCATTCATATCCCGCACGATTCTTTTTCAGAAGCAATCTAACCAGAAGCACCAGGCGCCATCTAGGACGACTATACTCATCCAAACCCTCAATTCTTCTAAAAGCGGAGTGGAGCCAGGAAAATGGTCAATACACTATCATTTATATCAGTGAAATACACAAATAAATTAGCCGCTCACTATTAATAGAATATGGTTGATTTAATAATGATTGACCAAGTGGACGAAAGGTACTAATTGGAAAAATACGCATAAAACAAAAAAATGAAGCAATTATCTCTGGAAATGACGCAATAAATAAAAAAATGACGCGATCAAGCCTAAAAATGACGCAATTCTTCCAACACAACTGGCCTTTTCTATAAATATAGTCGCCCTTCCTGCCAATCTCTTCCCTCCATCCAAGACTTTCATCCAAAATGGCCTCAAATGTAACAAATCTAAAAGAAAAATAGACTCATTTTATAAAAACAGAATAGCAATCTAGCAATTATACAATATTACGTCTCATGGTAATGAAATTTGTTCAATGATTCACAACCATATCCATATCTAAATCCATACCCAAACCCACCGCACCAATCAAACCCACTCCCGAAGCACATCCCTTTCCTCCTCACCCCCAACCCCTATATACTAAACCCAAACCCCAAAAGGAGGTCATCTAAATGACAACAACAAACATGCGCGAACAATACAACGAATACATCGCTAAATTCAAAGAGAAAACCCCTCAGGAAACGCAGAACAAAATGACAGAAGCCATCACAGAGCTCGAGAACTCAGAAGAAGGCAAAGGTCTCCGCGTAGGAGACAAAGCACCAGACTTCACATTACCCGATGCTTCAGGCAAAGAGGTGAAACTAAGTGAGATCCTAGGCCAAGGCCCAGTCATCCTGACGTTCTACCGTGGCGGTTGGTGCCCATATTGCAACATGGAGCTACGTGCCTACCAACAGCTGATGGAAGACATCAAAGCCACTGGCGCCGAACTTGTAGCAATCAGTCCACAAACGCCAGATGCTTCCCTTTCGACTAAGGAAAAAAATGAGCTCGATTACTTTGTGCTGAGTGATGAAGGTAATCAAGTGGCTGATGAATACAAGCTTGTTTACAAACTGCCTCCTTACCTCGTAGACATCTATAAGGAAAAGGGGCTCGATCTTGAGAAAGCGAACGACAGTGATTCCTGGACGCTTCCTGTTTCAGCGACGTATATCATCCAGCAGGATGGAACGATCGCATACGAATATACGAAAGCCGATTACAAAGATCGTGTAGAACCTTCTGAAGTGGTTGAGAAGTTAAAAACTCTTTAAGTTTTGAAACGCAAGACGGCTTTATGGCTGCTTTTAATAAGCGGCCATAAAGCTTTTTTTGTTTTAACTCTTCCAAAATAGGAAAGACAATAAGTAGAACTTTTAATTTTCTAGAAATTGTCATCTAATATTCACTTATAATTCTTCCTGAAGTGGTTCATATTCTCGATTTTTTCTAGTAAAATAGGAACTTAATTTGAGCATACTACAGGTAGTAGTGAAGAGAGGAGCATCCAGGTGTTAGAGAACAGTGTGATGATGGTCATCATTATTTTATTGATTAATATCGTGTATGTATCATTTTTTACGATAAGAATGATTCTGACGTTGAAGGGGTATCGTTATTTTGCGGCATTTGTGAGTACGTTTGAGGTGGTCATTTATGTTGTGGGTCTTGGGCTTGTGTTGGACAATCTGAATGAGATCCAGAACTTGATTGCGTATGCAGTCGGATATGGTATTGGTGTCATTGTCGGAATGAAGATCGAGGAGAAGCTTGCTCTTGGTTATATTACGGTGAATGTGATTACGAAGGAGTATGATAAGGCGCTTCCGAATGAGCTTCGTGCCCGTGGGTACGGGGTGACGAACTGGGAGGCGAATGGTCTTGAGGGGAACCGGATGGCCCTGCAGATCCTGACGCCCCGGAAGTATGAGATGAAGCTGTATGATACAATTAAGGAGCTTGATCCGAAAGCATTTATCATTGCCTATGAACCGAAAGCGATTCACGGCGGGTTCTGGGTGAAGACGGTGCGAAATATACGTAAAGGAAAATTAAAAGAATGAGTAAAAAGAAGTTATTATTCGAAGTGCAGGAAAATGAGAGTATTGCAGATTGCCTTGATCGTATGAAGGAAATGGGCTATATGCCGGTCAGGCGGATGGAAAAGCCGGTTTTTGAAGAACAGAAAGAAGGAAATAAAACGGAGTATGTCCCTATAAGGCAGACAATTGTCTTTGAAGGGAAGAGGATTGAGGAGTGAAGCGCTTCAAATCCGAACATTAATTTTCAGACTTTTATTATCGTTCGATTATTCGTTGACAGGGTCTTCATATCACGTTATGATGGAGACAAATAAACCGAATACCCTCATATAATAATGGGAATATGGCCCATGAGTCTCTACCTGACTACCGTAAATGGTCGGACTATGAGGGAAAGTAGATGTCTGGATGCAGATCTCATGGTGTGGACCTTACCCTGATCGATAGGACCATTCTCTGTAAAATACCCAGATCAATTGCTTTCTCTCAAGTAAAGTAGAGAACAATTGATCTGGGTATTTTTTGTTAGCGGGGATTCGGTAGACTACGGGAGGTGCCTGTCACCATTATGATTTCAGTGATCATGGGAAGTACATCGGACTGGGAAACAATGAAGCATGCGTGTGAGGTATTGGAGGAGCTTGAGGTTCCGTTTGAGAAACAGGTGGTATCGGCTCACAGGACACCTGATTATATGTTTGAATTTGCAGAAGGTGCAAGAGCCCGCGGAGTGAAAGTGATCATAGCAGGTGCAGGAGGAGCTGCCCATTTACCGGGAATGGTGGCAGCGAAAACCACATTGCCTGTGATCGGGGTTCCGGTACAATCGAAGGCATTGAATGGAATGGATTCACTGTTATCGATCGTGCAAATGCCTGGCGGAGTCCCCGTTGCGACGGTAGCAATCGGGAAAGCAGGAGCAACCAATGCCGGACTCCTTGCCGCACAGATCCTTTCAGTTGAAGATCAAGAATTGGCTGAGACGCTTGAAATTAGAAGGAACGCACTAAGGGAAAAAGTGATGGAAAGCAGTGATGACCTTGAATAAGAAGACGATTTTACCAGGACAGATGATCGGGATCATTGGAGGCGGACAGCTTGGCAGGATGATGGCTCTGGATGCGAAAGCAAGAGGATTTCGAGTGGCTGTATTGGATCCTTCACCGGACTCACCATGTGCACAGGTGGCAGATCTTGTGATCACGGCAGGCTTTGATCAGTATGACGCTTTGTACAGGCTGGCGGAAGAATGTGATGTGATTACATATGAATTCGAAAATATTGATTATGAAGCTCTGAAATGGTTGTCTGAGCGTGCCTATTTACCTCAAGGTGCAGAGCTGATCCGTATTACTCAGGACCGCATCATGGAAAAGGAAGCCCTTACGTTTGCAGGGGTGGAAGTGGCACCTTATGCTGTGATTAAACAACAGAGGGACATCTATGATAATATAGAAAAGCTTGGCTATCCAGTAGTATTAAAAACAGCAAGAGGTGGTTATGACGGGAAGGGACAATATGTGATCAGGGAAGCGGTCGAGATAGAAGAAGCGGCTGCTTTATTGGAGAATGGCCCATGCGTGCTGGAGAAATGGATTCCTTTTGAAAAAGAGCTATCCGTGATCATGACGCGAAACCCCGATGGACAACAGACGAACTTTCCGGTAGTGGAAAACATTCATGTTGATAATATCCTTCATGAAACCATTGCACCAGCGAGGGTAAGTGAAGAAACAGCAGGTAAAGCGATCGAGATGGCAAAGAGAATCAGTGAGACGCTTGACCTTGTCGGGACGCTTGCGATTGAAATGTTTCTGACAGCAGACGGAGATATCTACATCAATGAACTGGCTCCAAGGCCTCATAATTCAGGTCACTACTCAATCGAAGCATGTGATTTCTCTCAATTCGCCCAGCATATCAAAGCTGTTTGCAACTGGCCGCTTGTTCAACCGACCTTATTAAAGGACGCTGTGATGGTTAATCTATTAGGAGAGCATATCGAGCCTATTATGAAGGCTGTTCCAAAGCACCCTGACTGGTTTATTCATCTGTACGGTAAGGATGTACCGAAGCCGAAACGCAAGATGGGGCATGTCACCCTATTATCCAACGATATCGAAGAGACATTGTCGAACATAAATGAAGCAGGGATTTGGAAGGTGCAAGAAAAGATCGGAGGACGACTGATATGATAGAACGTTATACACGCCCTGAAATGGGAGCAATTTGGACAGAGGAAAATCGTTTTCAAGCTTGGCTTGAAGTAGAAATCCTGGCTTGTGAAGCTTGGGCTGAAATAGGGGACATTCCGAAAGAGGATGTTGCAAAGATCCGTGAGAACGCTGGATTCAATGTTGATCGCATTAAAGAAATCGAAGAAGAAACGCGTCACGATGTAGTAGCCTTCACACGAGCGGTTTCTGAAACGCTTGGGGAAGAAAGAAAATGGGTTCATTACGGACTGACATCAACAGACGTTGTGGACACCGCCCTTTCGTATCAATTAAAGCAGGCGAACGAGATCATTCTTAAAGACTTGGAACGCTTCGTAGAAATCTTAAAGAACAAGGCGATCGAGCATAAGCATACGGTCATGATGGGACGTACGCACGGTGTTCACGCTGAGCCTACAACGTTCGGTTTGAAGCTTGCCCTGTGGTATGAAGAGATGAAGCGTAACGTAGAACGATTCAAAGCGGCTGCTGATGGAGTGGAATTTGGTAAGATCTCAGGAGCGGTTGGAACGTATGCGAATATCGATCCTTTTGTTGAGTCTTACGTGTGTGAAAAGCTTGGTATCAAGCCTGCGCCGGTTTCTACACAAACACTTCAGCGTGATCGCCATGCTCATTACATGGGGACACTTGCCCTGATTGCGACGTCTATCGAGAAGTTCGCCGTTGAGGTCCGTGGTCTTCAGAAGAGTGAAACACGTGAAGTGGAAGAGTTCTTCGCAAAGGGTCAAAAAGGATCGTCAGCGATGCCACATAAGCGTAACCCAATCGGTTCTGAGAACATGACGGGAATGGCACGCGTGATCAGAGGATACATGATGACAGCGTATGAAAATGTGCCGCTATGGCATGAGCGTGATATCTCTCACTCATCCGCAGAGCGTGTAATCCTGCCGGATGCGACGATCGCCCTTAATTATATGCTGAACCGTTTCGGCAATATTATCAAGAATCTAACGGTCTTCCCTGAGAATATGCAGCGCAATATGGATCGTACACTTGGCTTGATCTACTCGCAACGTGTCCTTCTCGCTCTTATCGATAAAGGTATGACCCGTGAGGAAGCGTATGATACGGTTCAACCGAAAGCAATGGAAGCGTGGGAGAAGCAAGTGGCCTTCCGTTCACTTATCGAGGAGGATGAAACCATCACGTCCAAGCTGTCGCCGGCTGACATTGATGACTGCTTCGATTACAACTATCACTTAAAACATGTGGATACAATCTTTGAACGTTGCGGCTTGGTATAAGTCCTACTGACAAATGAATAAGGCAGGGGTTTTTAACGGAATCCCTTCCTTTTTTTATGAAAATATAGACTGAAGATTGGCAATTTTCAACGAACAGGGGGATTCATATGGAAAAAGGAACGCTTTTATATGAAGGAAAAGCTAAGCAGATCTTCGAAACGAACGATGAAGAAGTTGTTTGGATTCAGTATAAGAATTCTGCCACTGCTTTCAATGGGGAGAAGAAAGCGGATATCGATGGCAAAGGGGTTTTAAATAATAAGATTTCAAGCTTGCTATTTTCGAAGCTTGCTGAAAAAGGGATACAGAGTCACTTTATTAAACAGATTTCAGAGGATGAGCAACTGGTCAAACGTGTAAGGATCATTCCACTTGAAGTCGTGGTTCGGAATGTGATTGCAGGAAGTCTGTCAAAACGGCTTGGAAAAGAAGAGGGGACACCCCTTCAAAAGCCGATCATCGAATTTTACTATAAAGACGATGATTTGGGAGATCCACTGATCACCGATGATCATATTGATTTCCTGGAGATCGCGTCACGGGAAGAACGTGCCGAGATCAGAGAGATGGCACTCGGAGTGAATGAAGTCCTTCAAGGGATTTTCAAGGAAGCGGGAGTCACGCTTGTCGATTTCAAATTGGAGTTTGGTAAAGACCGTCATGGAGCGATTCTATTAGGGGATGAAATCTCACCAGACACATGCCGATTATGGGATGCAGAAACGAACCAGAAGCTTGATAAAGATGTTTTCAGAAGAGATATTGGCAGTTTAACAGAAGTATACTCAATCATTTTAGAACGCTTAGGAGGAAACAAACTATGTACAAAGTAAAGGTTTATATCACATTAAGAGAAAGTGTATTAGATCCTCAAGGAAGTGTTGTGAAACAGGCGCTGCATTCAATGGAATTCAAAAGTGTTGAAGATGTGCGCGTAGGGAAGTATATGGAGTTGACTCTTCCATCATCAGTTGAAAACGTGGAAGCGACGGTTGAAGAGATGTGTCATCGATTACTTGCCAACCCAGTCATCGAGGATTACCGATATGAAATCGAGGAGAGTGTCGCTCAATGAAGTTTGCAGTAATTGTATTCCCAGGCTCTAACTGTGACATCGATATGTACCATGCGATCAAGGATGAAATCGGTGAAGAAGTGGACTACGTTTGGCACGATGCTGATAATCTGGAAAACTATGATGCGATTCTATTACCAGGAGGATTCTCGTACGGGGATTACCTTCGTTCAGGGGCAATTGCCCGTTTCTCGAACGTGATGAAAGAGGTCGTGAAGGCGGCAGAGCAAGGAAAGCCGGTTCTTGGTGTGTGCAACGGATTTCAGGTTCTACTTGAAACAGGACTACTGCCAGGGGCCATGCGCCGGAATGACAGCTTGAAATTCATTTGTAAAACCGTGCCGTTAACCGTTGAGAATAATGAAACGATGTTCACGAATGGTTATGAGAAAAATGATGTGATTCAAATTCCGATTGCACATGGCGAAGGAAATTACTTCTGTGATGAAGAAACCATGAACACACTGAAGGAAAACAATCAAATTGTCTTCACGTATACGGATGAAAACCCGAACGGAAGCGTGGAAAATATTGCAGGAATCACCAATAAAGCAGGAAATGTCCTTGGAATGATGCCTCATCCGGAACGCGCCATGGACACTTTACTAGGTAGTGAAGACGGGAAGAAACTATTTCAATCGATTGTGAAACACTGGAGGGAAAAACATGTCGTTAATGCTTGAACCAACTTCAACACAAGTGAAAGAAGAGCAGCTTTATCGTGAGATGGGTTTAACAGACGAAGAATTTTCAATGGTGGAAAACATCCTCGGAAGAACGCCGAACTACACAGAGACCGGTCTTTTCTCTGTTATGTGGTCAGAGCATTGCAGCTATAAAAATTCGAAGCCTGTACTGATGAAGTTCCCAACGACAGGTGAACGCGTTCTTCAAGGGCCTGGAGAAGGAGCTGGGATTGTTGATATTGGCGATGATCAAGCAGTGGTGTTCAAAATCGAGAGTCACAATCATCCGTCAGCCATCGAGCCTTATCAAGGAGCGGCAACGGGTGTCGGGGGTATTATACGAGACGTATTCTCGATGGGGGCAAGACCTGTCGCACTCCTCAACTCTTTACGCTTTGGAGAGTTGGATTCTCCTCGTGTTCAGTATCTATTTAAAGAAGTCGTAGCGGGTATCGCGGGATACGGTAACTGTATCGGGATCCCGACGGTCGGCGGGGAAGTTCAATTTGATGCTTCCTACGAAGGAAATCCCCTTGTAAACGCCATGTGTGTCGGGTTGATCGACCATAAGGATATTAAGAAGGGGCAGGCACACGGTGTCGGCAATACCGTTATGTACGTCGGGGCGAAAACAGGTCGTGACGGCATTCACGGAGCCACCTTTGCATCTGAGGAATTAAATGAAGGATCAGAAGAGAAGCGCCCGGCGGTTCAAGTAGGAGATCCATTCATGGAAAAATTACTTCTTGAAGCATGTCTGGAGCTTGTTCAGAACGATGCCCTTGTCGGCATTCAGGATATGGGAGCGGCTGGTCTGACAAGTTCATCAGCGGAGATGGCAAGTAAAGCGGGCTCCGGGATTGAAATGGACCTTGATCTTGTACCACAGCGTGAAAGGGGCATGACGGCGTATGAAATGATGCTGTCAGAATCTCAGGAACGTATGTTGATCGTGGTGGAAAAGGGTCGTGAACAGGAAATCGTTGATCTTTTTTCAAAATATGATTTAGAAGCGGTTTCCATCGGGAAGGTAACAGATGATAAACGCCTTCGACTTCTTCACAAAGGTGAAGTTGTCGCAGATGTGCCGGTCGATGCACTGGCTGAAGAGGCGCCTGTTTATCACAAGCCTTCTCAAGAAGCGGCTTACTATAAAGAATTTCAAGCAATGGAAACGCCTGCTCCAAAGGTGGAAGATTATAAAGAAACGCTTAAGGCATTGTTACAGCAGCCAACGATCGCAAGTAAGGAATGGGTATATGATCAATATGATCATCAGGTGAGAACGAGTACGGTTGTCAGTCCTGGTTCTGATGCAGCGGTCGTACGTGTACGCGGTACGAGAAAAGCACTTGCCATGACAACGGATTGTAATTCCCGTTACTTGTACCTGGATCCCGAGGTCGGAGGAAAGATCGCTGTAGCAGAAGCGGCCCGTAACATTGTGTGTTCAGGAGCGATCCCACTTGCAATTACAGACTGCTTAAACTTCGGAAATCCGGAGAAACCGGAAATCTTCTGGCAGATCGAGAAGTCGGTTGACGGGATGAGTGAAGCTTGTCGTGAGCTGTCGACTCCAGTCATCGGGGGAAATGTGTCCTTATACAATGAATCAATGGGGACGGCGGTTTATCCAACACCTGTAGTGGGGATGGTCGGCCTGATTGAGGACATCGATCATATTACGACTCAAAGCTTCAAGGAAGCCGGAGATTCTATTTATGTCATCGGTGAAACCCGTGAAGAATTTGGCGGAAGCGAGCTTCAAAAACTGACGGAAGGAAAAATCTTCGGTCAGGCACCTACGATTGATTTGCAGACAGAGCTTCGCCGCCAAATGCAGCTGTTAGAAGCGATTCAAAAAGGTCTAGTGGCATCTGCACATGATATCGCTGAAGGTGGGTTCGCCGTTGCTCTTGCAGAATCGACTTTTGGAACAAAAGGATTGGGAGCAAACGTTATGGTTTCTGGAGATCATTCTGTGGCTGACCTTTTCAGTGAAACTCAATCGAGATTCATCGTATCAGTTAAAGCGGAACACAAGACTGAGTTTGAGAAATTGGTTCCAGAAGCGAAAGTCATTGGTAATGTAAGTGATCTTGGAGCAATCAAGGTGACATCAGAAAATGGAGACGTCATTTTACATGCATCTGTAGAAGAATTGGAGTCAGCTTGGAAAGGAGCGATCCCATGCCTGCTGAAATCAAGGGTTTAAACGAAGAATGTGGCGTATTCGGGATCTGGGGACATCCCAATGCCGCACAAATTACGTATTACGGACTTCATAGTCTGCAGCATAGAGGTCAAGAGGGAACGGGAATTGTCGTTTCTGACGGTGATACGTTACGTTGCTTAAAAGGGGAAGGCCTCGTAACGGAAGTGTTCCAGGAAGGGACGATCGAGAAGCTTGAGGGGGATTCGGCCATTGGTCACGTGCGCTATGCGACGGCTGGAGGTGGAGGTTACGAGAATGTTCAGCCTCTTCTCTTCAATTCCCAGAGCGGAAGTCTTGCTCTTGCCCATAACGGGAATCTCGTCAATGCGAACGCCTTGAAGCATCAGCTTGAAGGTCAGGGGAGTATTTTTCAAACGAGCTCGGATACAGAAGTGCTGGCTCACTTAATCAAAAGAAGCGGGTACTTTAATCTGAAAGATCGCGTGAAAAACGCGCTGACGATGTTGAAAGGCGCATATGCGTTTGTCGTCATGACAGAAACAGAGATGATGGTGGCGCTTGATCCACACGGTCTTCGTCCATTATCTCTCGGTAAGCTTGGGGATGCTTACTGTGTTGCGTCAGAGACATGTGCCTTTGATATCGTTGGAGCTGAATTTGTACGTGATATAGAGCCAGGGGAGCTTGTGATCATCAATGATGAGGGATTGACCTCAGAACGGTTTAGTTTTTCAGGCGGGAATGCGATGTGTACGATGGAATACGTATACTTCTCAAGACCGGACAGCAATATCCAGGGAATCAACGTACATTCCGCGAGAAAGCGGATGGGGATGGAACTGGCGAATGAAGCACCAATCGAAGCGGACGTTGTAACGGGTGTTCCGGATTCCAGCATTTCAAGTGCCATCGGCTATGCGGAAGCTTCAGGGATCCCGTATGAAATGGGATTGATCAAGAATCGTTACGTAGGTCGCACATTCATTCAGCCTTCTCAATCTCTTCGCGAGCAGGGTGTTAAGATGAAGCTTTCTCCTGTAAGGGGAGTGGTTGAAGGCAAGCGCGTCGTTATGGTCGACGATTCCATCGTCCGGGGAACGACGTCGAAGCGGATCGTCACCATGCTGAAGGAAGCGGGAGCGAAGGAAGTGCATGTGTGCATCAGCTCACCGCCGATCAAGAACCCTTGCTTCTATGGCATTGATACTTCGACTCATGAAGAACTGATCGCCTCTTCCAACTCAGTGGAGGAAATGCGTCAGATCATCGGAGCGGACTCCCTGACATTCTTGAGTCCGGAAGGCGTGATCAAAGCCATCGGCCGTGAGGATTCATCCGAAAACCGCGGGCAATGCATGGCTTGCTTTACAGGAAAGTATCCTACTGAGATCTACCCGGATACACTTCATCCACATGAAAAAGAGTTAGTGAAATAGGGGGAATCATGATGGCAAATGCGTATCGTCAGGCAGGAGTAGATATCGAAGCAGGATACGAATCCGTCGACCGGATCAAAAAGCATGTAAAACGAACGGCCCGTGAAGGTGTTCTCGGCCAGCTGGGCAGCTTTGGAGGAATGTTCGATTTATCTTCCTTGAACTTGAGTGAACCGGTTCTCGTCTCTGGTACAGATGGAGTTGGAACGAAGCTGAAGCTTGCCTTCATGGCAGACAAACACGATACGATCGGGATCGATTGTGTGGCCATGTGTGTGAATGACATTGTCGTTCAAGGAGCGGAACCACTGTATTTCTTAGACTATATAGCGACCGGGAAAGCTCTCCCGGAGAAGATAGAAGGTATTGTAAAAGGAATTGCGGACGGATGTGAAACAGCGGGCTGTGCACTGATCGGCGGAGAAACTGCCGAGATGCCGGGTATGTATTCAGATGAAGAATATGATATCGCCGGCTTCGCTGTAGGTGCCAGTGAAAAAAAAGAGATCATCACAGGCGAACAAATTTCTGAAGGAAATGTGTTAGTCGGACTGGGGTCCAGTGGTATACACAGTAATGGGTACTCCTTGGTGAGGAAAGTATTCTTCGAAGATCAGTCGTTTTCTTTGGAAGAATCACTCCCTGAAATCGGGACCACATTAGGTGAGGCCCTGCTTACACCGACAAAAATTTATGTGAAGCCGGTATTAGCGGCGCTTAAACAATTCTCTATTAAGGGGATGTCCCATATTACGGGCGGAGGTTTCATCGAGAATATCCCGCGGATGCTGCCTGATGGGTTGCAAGCAGAGATAAAGGAAGGCAGCTGGGATATTCCAAGCATTTTCCCTGCCCTTGAGCATTATGGCGACATTCCGCGTAGTGAAATGTACAACATTTTCAACATGGGGATTGGATTTGTGTTAGCTGTAGAGGAAGACCAAGCAGAAGACATTCTTCGATTCTTCAATGAACAGGGAGAAGACGCCTTTATCATTGGACGCGTTTCGAAAGGAACAGGGGTTAGCTTTGTTCGTTGAGAATAAGGATGAGCATGTCAATAACGGGGGCGAGTCATGAGACAGATTGCCATTTTTGCATCAGGAAGCGGAAGTAATTTTCAAGCACTAGTAGACGCTGTACAAAGCGGAACCCTGAAAGCGAATATCAGGCTTCTTGTATGTGATCAGCCGGGCGCGTTTGTCATTCACCGCGCCCAAACTGCAGGAATCCCGACCTTCGTCTTTCGGGCAAAGGACTATGAGAACAAGCAGGCTTTTGAACAGGAAATCCTAAATGAGCTTGCTCATTTGGGTGTTGATTTTATTGTATTAGCAGGGTATATGAGATTGATCGGTCCAACTCTTCTCGAAAGCTTTGGTGGGAGGATCGTGAATATCCATCCGTCACTCCTTCCTTCTTTTCCAGGGAAGGATGCCATCGGACAAGCCATCGAAGGCGGGGTGAAAATCACCGGTGTCACGGTTCACTTCGTAGACGCAGGCATGGACACAGGTGAAATCATCGCACAGGAGATTGTCCGTGTCACCACAGGCGAAACCAGGCAGTCGCTGCAGGATAAAATCCAGCATGTCGAACACCACCTATACCCAAACACCCTGAACCACCTCTTCCTCACCACGGGTCACTAAACCCGGTGGGAGAGGTTGGTTCTCGGTTGCTTTATCTTAGTAGTGTGGTAAAGTGATGAGGGACGGACCTTGGATTTGGGCAGGGTATGTGTAGAGATGCGGTATGAATTGGTGTGTAGCAGGGGTGTGATTGGGAGTAGAGGTTGGGAGTTGTACAAGTTTGTTCGAAAATGGCACGAGGTCGGGTGAAAGTGGCACAAGTTTGTCCGTAAGTGGCACGAGTTCGCCTTAAAGTGGTACAAGTTCACTCCAAAACGGCATAACAGCTACCAAACTGCCTATCAAAACACCATCAGATCAGGTGAAAAATCAAAACTACTAACCACCACCCAAACACTTTTACACCATAAAACCCTCAAATCCATCTCCAATTCAACAACATAATGAAATAAAATCAGCATTACAACAGGCAGAGGAGGATCAGACATTGAAAAAGAGAGCATTGATCAGTGTTTCAGATAAAAGCGGAGTCATCGAATTTGCGAAGGAATTAAAGACATTAGGGTATGAGATCATCTCGACTGGCGGGACGAAGAAGCTTCTTTTAGAAAATGATGTAGAGGTCATGGGAGTGGAAGAAGTAACCGGGTTTCCAGAAATTCTTGAAGGGCGCGTAAAGACCCTGCACCCTAACATCCATGGTGGATTACTCGCAAAACGCGGCGAAGAAAGTCATCGCAAGCAGCTTCAGGAACAAGGGATCGAAGGAATCGACCTCGTTTGTGTCAACCTTTATCCGTTCCAACAAACGATTGCAAAGCCGAATGTCGGTGTAGAAGAAGCGATTGAGAACATCGATATCGGCGGACCGACGATGCTGCGTGCGGCTGCGAAAAATCATCAATATGTGACGGTCGTTGTTGACTCATTGGACTACGATGATGTGATTGCCGAGTTAAAGCTTCAAGGTGAATTACCTCTTGAAAAACGCCGTAAATTGGCTGCAAAAGTATTCCGCCATACAGCTGCTTACGATGCGTTTATTGCTGAATACATGACAGACGTTTCAGGTGAAGAGAATCCTGAGCGCTTTACAAGAACGTATGAATTGAAGCAGACGCTCCGTTATGGGGAGAATCCACATCAGCAGGCTTCATTCTACCGCGCGCCACTTGGATCTGAATTTTCAGTGGCGATGGCTCGACAGCTGCACGGAAAGGAGCTTTCGTATAATAATATCAACGATGCGAATGCGGCCCTGCAAATCGTAAAAGAATTCACGGAACCGGCGGCTGTTGCAGTGAAGCATATGAATCCATGTGGTGTCGGTGTGGGATCGACAATCAATGAAGCATTCTCGAAAGCCTATGAAGCGGATTCCACTTCCATCTTCGGTGGGATCGTTGCCCTGAATCGTATAGTGGATGAGGAAACAGCTAGACAGCTTCATGAAATCTTCCTTGAGATCGTCATAGCTCCAGCATTCAGTGATGAAGCATTTGAAATCCTTTCAGGCAAGAAGAACATCCGATTACTGACGGTCCCATTTGAATCCACGAACAAAATCGAGCGTAAGTTAACAACGGTTGAAGGTGGATTATTAGTTCAGGCTGATGACACGTTCACCCTTGATGATGCAGACCTCCGGGTCGTGACAAAGCGTGAACCGACAGAAGCGGAATGGGACAGCATGAAACTTGGCTGGAAAGTCGTGAAGCATGTGAAGTCCAATGCGATCGTTGTGACAAATGCTCAAATGACCGTTGGAGTCGGAGCAGGTCAGATGAACCGCGTAGGCGCCGCCAACATTGCACTTGAGCAGGCAGGAGTGAAAGCCAAAGGAGCCGCCATGGCGTCCGATGCGTTCTTCCCGATGGATGACACCGTAGAAGCTGCTGCCAAAGCAGGCATCACCGCCATCATCCAACCCGGAGGCTCCATCCGTGACGAAGACTCCATCAAAAAAGCAGACCAATACGGCATCACCATGGTCATGACCGGTATCCGCCACTTCAAACATTAATGGGAGGGACGGACCTCAAGTTTTGACTATGTTCGAATGCGATAAACGGCAAAAGCCTTATAGGTAAAGGATTTACAAGGGAGCTTAGCCGGTTCGGGAGAAGATATATGAGGAACGGACCTTCATTCCGATTCTCCTTTAAGTGAGAATCCTGTCCAATCAATCCATTTCACAACTAAACCTCTCCTCATCTGCACAACAGGAGAGGTTTTCTTTAAAGGGGGCTTTCTCAAGATGAAAGTATTAGTGATCGGCCGTGGTGGTCGCGAGCATGCTATATGCAAGAAATTAGCGGAAAGTGAAAGTGTGACAGAAGTGTTCTGTGCACCGGGGAATGCCGGCATCGCTGGCGTTGCGACAAATCTTCCCTACGCTGAATCCGACGTAAGTGAACTCATTGAATTTGCCAAAACAGAGGACATTGCGTATACGTTTGTAGGTCCAGAGAATCCTTTGCTGGATGGGATCGTCAACCGTTTCCAGGAGGAAGGACTGCACATATTCGGTCCTACGCAGGAAGCGGCGATCATTGAAGGAAGTAAATCTTTCTCGAAAGAGTTAATGAAGAAGTACGCCATTCCTACTGCTGCGTATGAAGTATTCACAAGCGTAGAGCAGGCGATTGAATACGTGAAGGAAGTCGGCGCACCAATCGTCGTAAAGGCAGATGGTCTGGCGGCGGGTAAGGGCGTCGTAGTGGCTGAAACAGAGGAAGAGGCCATCAGCGCATTAGAAGAAATGCTCCTGAATGAGAAATTCGGGGATGCCTCATCAAAAGTCGTTGTCGAAGAATGCTTATTTGGGGAAGAGTTTTCACTCATGGCTTTCGTAAATGGTGAGTCGGTTTATCCAATGGTCATCGCACAGGATCATAAGCGTGCCTTCGATGGTGATCAAGGTCCGAATACAGGCGGGATGGGGGCTTATTCCCCGGTACCTCATATTTCAGACGAAGTTGTGCAAGAAGCGATTTCAACTGTGCTTCACCCGACGGCAAAAGCGATGGTCCAGGAGAATCGTTCGTTTACTGGGATATTGTATGCCGGCCTGATGCTGACAAACGAGGGTCCCAAAGTAATCGAATTCAACGCCCGATTCGGAGATCCGGAAACGCAGGTTGTACTGCCGCGTCTGGCGTCTGATTTCGGTCTTGTAGTGAAAGACATCATTGATGGAAAACCGGTAGAATTGGCCTGGTCTGATGATGCAGTACTAGGGGTCGTTCTGGCAGCAGAAGGATATCCGGGTGAATACGGAAAAGGCATTCCGCTTCCTGATCTTGAAAGCGTACTTGATCATAAGACGCTGGTTTATCATGCAGGAACTGAATTAACAGAAGATGGTTCCCTTGTCTCAAATGGTGGAAGAGTGCTATTGGTCGCTTCCTCTGCGTCGACTGTAGAAAAAGCACAGTCCGAAGTGTACAAGGAATTAGGAAAGGCAGACTTCAAAGGCTTGTTCTATAGAAGAGATATCGGCCGGAAAGCTATCGAACACGTCTCTTCCTAGATTTGCGGACATACACATAAGCGATGGCAACGATTCCGCCGATAAGCGAAAACAGGACATACGACATATCCGTTAAATATTCCCAAAACATAACAAACAGCTCCTTTTTATCAATAGAGATACAAGATTGCCGAGGAATGTCCAACAGAGAGGGACGGACCTCGGCAATCTTGCTATTTCGCGGGTGCATAGTCAATAGAAATCCCGACGTTACGGCGTTTTAAGGGTCTACCAAGACTTCTGGAACCTTAAGAATGAAGGTCCGTCCCTCCAGGATTACCCCCATTTGAACCGCCTAGTGCTTCTTGGACTTCTTGGTTGGTGAGTTCTTCTGGGTTGAAGTTGGCTTCTTTTTTGGTGTTTTTCATTGGGTCTTGTTGGTGTTCGTTTGTTTGTTGGTGCTGGTGTCCGTGTTCAGTGTGATCTTTCTTGTCGGATTTCAGCATGTCTTTGAAGTTCATCATATCCTTCGCTTTAAAACCGCCGAAGCCGCCGTTTCCATTCCCGCCGTCTCCGCTTTTTTCAAACAGGGCAGTGACAGGACAATAGCGAAGAATCCCTTCCCCTACTTTCATGGCACCGATTACTGCCATGACGAGATAGGAATCTCTCCAAGGGCGTCGTGCAAGCTTTGACGTACTCCAGGCAAGGATTGTAAAACCAACCGTGATGCGAATCAATGCATTGATAATCCCGATATTCGATGATACTTTCATTTGTAAATTCCTCCTTAATCGAAAATTCACATAATTGTTGTAAACCTTTAATGCGTTAAATAGTAAAATATGTTAACATAAAATGAAACTTACACTAATACCATTCCACTAGAGGAGTGTTCACTTTGGAGCAGCGCTACAGATGGAAGAACAAACAACTGCGAGAACATGTACAAGTACTGAACGGAGAGTTGTCTCCCAGTCTTCTTTTAAAGAATGCAACATACCTTCACTCGACTTTGAAGAAGTGGGTGCAGGGCCATATTTGGGTTTACGGTGACCGTATTGTCTATACCGGCGACCAACTCCCGGAAAATCTTGAGCAATGTGAAATCGTGGACTGCGGGTCACAGTACCTCGTCCCTGGATATATAGAACCGCATGTACATCCGTTTCAGCTTTATAATCCCCAATCTTTTTCCAAGTATGCATCCCAAACCGGTACAACGACATTCGTAAATGATAACCTTATGATGTTTTTACAATTGGAAAAAAAGAAAGCGTTTACTTTATTGAAGGAATTTAACAAAATGCCGGTGACGATGTACTGGTGGACACGCTTTGATTCTCAAACCGAAATGATGAATGAAGAGGTCACTTTCTCCAATGGGGAAGTGAAATCATGGCTCGAACATGACTCCGTATTACAAGGCGGCGAATTGACTGCGTGGCCTAGACTTCTGGAGGGGGATGACTTGATCCTTCACTGGATGCAGGAAGCCAAACGGATGGGGAAAATTGTCGAAGGACATCTCCCTGGGGCATCTGACAAAACGATCGCCAAACTGGGCTTATTAGGTATCGATGGCGACCATGAAGCGATGACGGGAGAGGACGTTTACAAACGTCTGATCCAAGGGCTGACCGTCACTCTGCGTCATTCCTCGATCCGGCCTGATTTACCGGTCCTGTTAGATGGGCTAAACGAAAAAGGCATAGATTCCTATGACTCACTGTTGTTCACGACGGATGGATCGACTCCTGGATTCTATGAAAAAGGTGTACTGGATTTCATGATCAAAATGGCGATCGATAAAGGCATCCCGCCTATCGAAGCGTATAATATGGCGAGTTACAACGTTGCCAATTATTACAATATCACCCATCTGCATGGGATGATTGCGACAGGCAGAGTGGCAAATATCAACTTCCTTTCGTCAAAAGATGATCCGACGCCACTTTCAGTGCTATCAAAGGGAACCTGGGTTCGTAAAAACGGCGAACAGATGGAGGACCACACAGAAATCAATTGGGGAGAAAACGGATTTACCCCATTAAATCTGGATTGGGAAGTAGGGTATGACGACCTGCAATTCTCCATGCCGTTTGGAATCGAAATGGTAAATGATGTTATCACCAAACCATATTCCATCTCGATCAATCCGTCAGAAGAATTACTCGATCCCGATCATGATCAATCATTTCTCATGCTCTTGGACCGGAATGGCAAGTGGAGAATCAGCACCATGATTAAAGGCTTCGCGAGAGGAGTCATGGGCTTTGCGTCTTCTTATTCCAATACAGGGGACATTATCCTGATCGGAAAAAGCAAAGCTGATATGATAGCAGCTTTCAATCGTATGAAGGAAATCGGAGGAGGGATCGCCCTTGCAGAAAATGGTGAAATCCTGCACGACATTCCCCTTCCTTTAAGCGGATTGCTCTCAATGAAAGAGATGCCTGAACTGATAGAAGAGGAAAAAACACTAAAAGGATTATTAAAAGAGAGAGGCTATTGCTTCTCGGATCCAATCTATACATTACTGTTTCTTCAGTCCACTCATCTCCCTTATATCCGGATGACACAAAAGGGAATCTATGATGTAATGAAGAAAACGGTACTCTTTCCAACAATAATGCGTTAAAATAGTAAAGTAAATAGGGGTGTCAAAAACATGCTGAAAATGAAAAGAGCTTTCATCATTGCGTTAAGCTCGTTTACACTTGTCGCATGTAGTTCAGATAAAGAGATAAAGAAAGAATCTGATAAAGAAGCCGCAACTCCAGTGGTGAAAGAAGAGACAGGCGTAGAAACAGAAGAAATGTATCAATCACCTTTGACTGGGGTAGGAGAAGAAAAGGAGTCAACGGCCCGTCCGGTGGCTGTGATGGTGAATAACCATCCGAAAGCCCGTCCTCAATCAGGTCTATCCAAGGCGGATATTGTATATGAAGTATTGGCAGAGGGTGACATCACCCGCTTCCTGGCCATCTTCCAAAGCCATATGCCGGAAGAAGTCGGCCCTGTAAGAAGCGCGAGAGATTACTATATAGAGCTTGCGAAAGGCTACGACAGTTTGTATGTCGCACACGGCTACAGCCCTGAGGCGAAGGAAATGCTGACGAATGGCTATATCGATGATCTGAACGGAATTCAATATGACGGGACGCTGTTTAAGCGTGCATCCTTCCGTAAAGCTCCGCATAATTCGTATATCACCTACGAACATATTAAAGAGGGAGCGGATAAGAACGGCTTTGAAATGAACCGGCCGCCTGAGGCACTTCATTTTATTGATAAAGAAACGATAAACGGTGAAGATGCCAATTCCGTGATGATCTCCTATAATCAAAATCCCCTGTTCAACGTCGTGTATGAGTATAACGAAAAAGAGGGACGATACGAGCGTTATTCAGATGGTGAACAGACCATCGATTATGACTCGAAAGATCCCGTGTTGATCGAGAACCTTTTCATCGTAGAAGCTTCACATAAGATTGTCGATGATGCAGGAAGGCGCGACATAGATTTTGAATCGGGAGGGAATGCTTACTTGATACAAGACGGTAAGCTCCGTACGGTTCAATGGAAGAATGTAAATGGCAGAATACTTCCTTATGATAATGAAAAACCTGTAAGCCTGCGAAAAGGATCGACGTGGATCAATGTCATTCCAAGTTCACCGGGCTTGACCGGTTCCGTATCATATCAAGAATAGAAGGAAAAAGGAGTCTTTTTAATGCAAATAAATAAACTAAGAGGCAAGGAGCTGGATCAGTTATTCAACGCTGTTCTTTCTCTCCAGGATCTTGAAGAATGCTATCGTTTCTTTGATGATCTTTGTACCATTAACGAAATTCAATCGCTTGCCCAGCGCCTTGAAGTTGCACGCATGCTTCAGGATGGGAAGACCTATCATAAGATCGAAACAGAAACAGGCGCAAGTACCGCAACGATCTCTCGCGTGAAGCGCTGTTTGAATTACGGAAATGATGCATATCAGTTAGTATTGGATCGTGTACATCAGGAAGAAAAATAATAGAAGGACCGCTGTCTATGACGAGCGGTCTTTGTTTTTGTCCGGGTGTCATCCAGCTCCGGCGGCTAGAGGCTCGAGGTCATAAGCTAAACCTGCCAAATAGGCAAAGAACGCCTTTCCGGCAGGTTCATCTTATGCTCGTCGCCTCTGGGCGAGCCGCCTCCGCTTTCGGTGTCATCCAGCTCCGGCGGCTAGAGGCTCGAGGTCATAAGCTAAACCTGCCAAAAAGGCAAAGAACGCCTTTCCGGCAGGTTCATCTTATGCTTGTCGCCTCTGGGCGAGCCGCCTCCGCTTTCGGTGTCATCCAGCTCCGGCGGCTAGAGGCTCGAGGTCATAAGCTAAACCTGCCAAAAAGGCAAAGAACGCCTTTCCGGCAGGTTCATCTTATGCTTGTCGCCTCTGGGCGAGCCGCCTCCGCTTTTGTAGGTAATGCGACAGCCTTCCACAAATGATATAATACGTTAGATGGATGTATGAATGGAGGAACAGCATATGTATGATGTCCAAGAGTGGCGCCATGTATTTAAACTAGATCCGAATAAGACAATAGATGATGAAGATTTAGAAGCAGTATGTGAATCGGGAACAGATGCGATCATCGTAGGGGGTACGGACGGTGTAACCCTTGAAAAGGTTCTTGATTTGATGGCACGAGTGAGACGATATACGGTTCCTTGTATTCTGGAAGTATCAAATCTGGAGTCGATCACTCCGGGCTTCGATCTGTATTTCATTCCAATGGTGATGAACAGCTCGGATATGAACTGGGTGACGGGTTTGCATCACCAGGCGGTCAAGGAATATGGAGAAATCATGAATTGGGACGAAATCCTTGTAGAAGGATATTGTATATTGAACCGTGAATGCAAAGCGGCTCAGGTAACGAAAGCAAACACAGATATTTCAAGTGAAGACGCGGCAGCTTATGCCATGATGGCAGAGAAGATGTTCAACCTGCCGATTTTTTACCTTGAGTACAGTGGTACATATGGGGACATCGGAACGGTTAAAGAAGTGAAGGATTCGTTGGAGAACACGACTTTATTCTATGGCGGGGGTATCAAATCCGCACAGCAGGCAAAGGAGATGTCCGGGGTTTCAGATGTGGTCGTCGTTGGAAATGCTGTATATGAGAATTTGAAAGAAGCGTTAAAAACGGTAAAAGCAGTTAAGGGGTAAAGATCCTGCTGGAGGTCAGTCCCTGAATAAGATATAATGGTAATATAAAATAGAACAAACGTTCGTTATGGTGGTGAGAGAGTATGCAATTTTTGACTGATCGATTGTTGAATGGAATGAATCCCGAGCAGGCGGAAGCGGTAAAGGCAACGGAGGGACCTCTGTTGATCATGGCAGGGGCAGGCTCAGGGAAGACGAGAGTATTGACACACCGTATTGCGTATTTGATGGTGGAAAAAGGGGTCAATCCTTATAATATTTTAGCGATTACCTTTACAAATAAAGCAGCGAGAGAGATGAAGGATCGTATCCATAACATCCTTGGAGGGGCGTCGGAGAACATTTGGATCTCTACTTTCCACAGCATGTGTGTACGGATCCTTCGCCGTGATATCGACCGGATCGGATTAAGCCGAAACTTCACGATCCTGGACTCGACGGATCAGCAGTCTGTCATTAAATCGATTTTAAAAGAAAAAAATATAGACCCAAAGAAATTTGATCCTCGTTCCCTTCTTGGATCAATCAGCTCTGCGAAAAATGAGCTGACCACACCAGAAGAATTATCAAAGCAGGTGGGGGGATATTACGACCAGGTCGTTTCGGACGTGTACACAGAGTATCAGAAGCGATTACGAAAGAATCAGGCGCTCGATTTCGATGATCTGATCATGACGACAATTCAATTGTTTCAACGTGTACCGGAAGTGCTGGAATTTTATCAGCGCAAGTTTCAATATATCCACGTGGATGAGTATCAGGATACGAACAGAGCGCAATATATGCTCGTGAAACTGCTCGCATCCCGTTTTCAGAACCTCTGTGTGGTAGGTGATTCGGATCAGTCGATATACAAATGGCGCGGTGCGGACATTGCCAATATCCTTTCTTTCGAGAAGGATTACCCAAGAGCTACAGTCATTTTCCTTGAACAGAATTATCGTTCAACGAAAAGAATCCTTCAGGCGGCGAATGAAGTCATACAGAAGAATTCAAACCGTAAACCGAAGAATCTTTGGACAGAAAATGATGACGGTGAGAAGATCTCTTATTTCAGGGCAGATACTGAGCAGACGGAAGCTCAATTCGTCACGGGTAAAATTAAAGAAATGATGGAGGGCGGCAAGAAAAAGTATTCTGATTTTGCCATCCTGTACCGTACAAATGCCCAGTCCCGTGTCATGGAGGAAGTTCTGCTTAAATCGAACATCGAATACTCCATTGTGGGAGGCATCAAGTTCTATGATCGTAAAGAGATCAAGGATATTTTAGCGTATTTAAGACTCATTTCGAATCCTGATGATGACATCAGCCTGCAGCGGGTCATCAATGTACCGAAGAGGGGTGTAGGGGCCACGTCTATTGATAAAATTGCCCGTTACGCTCAGGACCATGATATATCCATGTTCAGAGCGCTTGCAGAAGCGGACTTCATCGGACTCAGCCCTAAAATTACCAAGGCCGTGATTGAATTCATGGAGATGGTGAAAGGCTATACCAGTATGCAGGAGTATCTATCTGTAACCGAACTGGTAGAAGAAATCCTCGAGAAATCAGGCTACACAGACATGCTGAAAGCGGAAAAGTCCATCGAGTCTCAATCAAGACTCGAGAACTTGGACGAGTTCCTGTCAGTAACGAAGAGCTTCGAGGAAACCAATGATGATAAGAGCCTCGTGGCATTTCTGACAGATCTTGCCCTGGTCGCCGACATCGATAAGCTTGATGAAGATGACCAGCCGAAAGATTCCGTCATCTTAATGACCCTGCACGCAGCCAAAGGTCTTGAATTTCCTGTCGTATTCCTTATGGGGATGGAGGAAGGGGTATTTCCTCACAGCCGTTCCCTTATGGAAGAGGATGAAATGGAAGAAGAGCGCCGTTTGGCGTACGTAGGGATCACCCGTGCAGAAGAACAGCTCTTCTTGACAAATGCGCAGATGAGGACACTCTTCGGTCAAACGAAGATGAACCCTGTTTCCCGCTTCATCAACGAGATTCCGGCGGACCTGCTGGATGACGTCATGGCAGAGAAGAAGACTGCCTTTACGCCGTTCGGGAAGTCAGCTTCGAAATCACCGTCACGCCCTGCACCGAGAAAGCCGGTTGCACGTCCGGTCCAAACCACGACAGGTGGAGAATCCGTTGCGTGGCAGGTCGGGGATAAGGCCCAGCATAAGAAATGGGGAACGGGAACGGTTGTCAGTGTGAAAGGGTCTGGAGACAGTGTCGAGCTTGATATTGCTTTCCCTAGTCCAATGGGAATCAAGCGTCTCCTGGCTAAATTTGCCCCAATCGAAAAAGCATGACGTGTCGGGAGGGTAATTCCTTCCGGCTTACTGAATATATAAGCAAGAAAGGATTGTGGAAATGGATCGACAATCAGCCGAAAAGCGTATCAATGAACTGCATGAATTGTTAAACCAATATAATTATGAATACCATGTACTCGACAAGCCTTCTGTTCCTGATTCCGAGTACGATCAGCTTCTCAGGGAACTGATCGGGCTCGAGGATCAATATCCGGAATTGAAATCTGCGGATTCTCCTTCTCAGCGAGTAGGGGGCACGATTCTAGAATCTTTCGATAAAGTAGAGCACAGAACTCCGATGTTGAGTCTTGGGAATGCCTTCAATGAAGAAGATCTTCGTGACTTTGATCGCCGTGTCCGCCAAGCGGTGGGAGATGACTTCTCCTATGTTTGCGAGCTGAAGATCGATGGTTTGGCCGTCTCCCTCAGATATGAAGAGGGCGCGTTCGTCCAGGGGGCAACAAGGGGTGATGGTTCCATTGGTGAAGATATCACATCGAATCTGAAGACGATCCGTTCCATACCTCTAAAGATCTCAGAGAAGATGTCCTTTGAGGTACGGGGCGAGGCCTTCATGCCGAAAGGATCATTCGAAGCACTGAATAAAATCAAAGAAGAAAAAGGGGAAGAACCCTTTGCCAATCCGCGCAATGCGGCAGCAGGTTCCCTGCGCCAGCTTGATCCGAAGATCGCAGCTTCAAGGAATCTCGATGTTTTCCTATATGCATTAGCTGATATAGGAAATACAGGGATCGACTCTCACAGTGAGGGACTGGATACGTTAGACAAACTCGGTTTTAAAACGAATCCTGAACGGAAACGTTGTGCGACGATCGAAGAAGTCCTTGATTTTGTCGGAAAATGGACAGAAGAGCGCCCCAATCTTCCATATGACATTGACGGAATCGTTATTAAAGTCGACTCCCTTGATCAGCAAGAGGAGCTTGGAACGACAGCCAAGAGCCCGAGGTGGGCCATTGCCTTCAAGTTCCCGGCAGAAGAAGTCGTCACGGTGCTGAAGGACATTGAATTGAGTGTAGGACGTACGGGAGTCGTCACGCCAACGGCCATTCTGGAGCCGGTCCGTGTAGCGGGAACGACCGTACAACGTGCCTCGCTTCATAATGAAGATCTAATCCGCGAAAAAGATATCAAAATCGGTGACCATGTCGTCATTAAAAAAGCGGGTGACATCATCCCTGAAGTCGTCAACGTACTGGAAGATAAGCGAACAGGAAGCGAACAGGAATTCCTAATGCCGACTCATTGTCCGGAATGTGAAAGTGAGCTGGTGAGACTTGAAGGGGAAGTGGCTCTTCGCTGTATCAACCCGAAATGTCCTGCGCAAATTCGTGAAGGTCTCATTCACTTTGTCTCCCGGAATGCCATGAATATCGATGGACTGGGTGAAAAAGTGATCAGCCAGTTATTCAGGGAGAAACTGATCGAAGATGTCGCCGACTTATACAGATTAGAGCGGGATCAGCTTCTCAAGCTTGAGCGGATGGGCGAGAAATCCGTTGATAACCTTTTGGAAGCCATTCAAACGTCGAAGAAGAATTCCTTGGAGAAACTGTTATTCGGTCTTGGTATCCGTCATGTGGGTGCCAAAGCGGCAAAGACCCTCGCACAGGAGTTCGGCTCGATGGACAGACTGATGGAAGTGGGGAAAGAAGAGCTGACGAATGTCAATGAGATCGGGGAAAAAATGGCCGATGCTATCGTTGCTTACTTTGAAAATGATGAAGTAAAGGAACTCATTCAGGAGCTGAAAGATGCTGGTGTGAACCTTGAATACAAAGGACCAAAGCCTGTAGCTCTGAGTGACGTCGACTCGTATTTTGCAGGGAAGACCATTGTCCTCACGGGGAAAATCGAGCGTTTGAGCCGGAATGAAGCGAAAGAAAAGATCGAGATGCTCGGCGGGAAAGTAACCGGCAGTGTCAGTAAGAAAACCGATCTTGTCATCGCAGGGGAAGATGCGGGATCGAAGCTTGCAAAAGCAAATGAGTTAAATATAGAAGTCTGGGATGAGGACAAGCTGATGGAAGAACTTAACCGATAAGAGGTGTAACGAGGAATGAAAAAAGGGATTTCGGTCGCTCTCTCCGCGCTGTTGTTATTGGGAGGCTGTGCTCCGACATTTGAGAAACAGGATCAGGTCGTTCAGGAAAATCAGGATAGCGAAGCAAAGAAAGCCATCATACCAAGCTTCCAAATATCGAAAGAATACTACAAGACGATGCTTCCCTATGAAACGAGCAATACCCGGGGTGTCGTCGTGAATGATCTTGGATCAAGATACGATATCAATGAAATCGAAAAAGGTTTATTAAGAGTGGCTCAAAATCGGTTTTCAACCGATGATTACTACTTCAAAGAAGGACAATTCTTGAATAAGAAAACGGTGGACAGCTGGCTGCAGCGAAAGTATACAAGTGAACAGCTGAAGGAAAAGGGCCTTCAGGAGTCTCAGAATGTGGGTCTGAATCCCATGCAGTCAAGCGGTGAGAATGCACCGATCTACTTGGCCCATGTGATTGAACATAATTACTTGATGAAGAAAGAAGACAATAAGGTGCGACTGGGTGGGGTGGCCATCGCCTTATCCCTGAATTCTGTTCAATATGAGACCAATATGTCTAATGGGACAAGAACAGTAAAAAAGATCAGCAATGAGGTTCTGAAAGAGCAGGGAGCGAAAATCGCCGGTGAAGTTCTGAACCGCCTTCGTCAGAATAAAGAACTTCAAAACGTTCCGATTATGATCTCTCTATATAAACAGGCTCCGAAAGATCAAGTCGTGCCCGGGCACTTTTTTGCCTATACGTCGGTGGAGCCTGATGAAAATGGTATTCAGGATTGGAAAGGAATCAATGAAGATTATTATCTATTCCCTTCCCCTGAAGCCCAGGAGAACCATCCGAACGATTATAAAGTCTTTAATGAATTCAAAACAGATATCGAAAAGTATTTTCCAGTCTACACAGGACTGACAGGACAGGCACTCTATCAAGATCAGAAACTGTCCAAAATGGAATTCGAAGTGGCTCTTTCCTTCCAGGGAAAAGCTGAAACGATCGGATTCGCCCAGCACCTCACCAACATGATCGGCAAACAGACCCCGGAAAGCTGGGACGTAGAACTCCTCGTCTCCTCTTCCTACGGTCCGGAAGCCCTCATCGTGAAGAAAAAGGGCAGTAAAGAAACATACTTACACATCTATGAATAACGAGAGAAAGAACTAATCCACACAGTGATTAGTTCTTTTTTTTTGACTGTTTTCGTAAACATTGTTGCTTTTTGATGTAGCGAGTGGCGGTTGATTTCCGCTACAGGTGCTCGCTTTCCGCGGGGCTGGCGGTGAGCCTCCTCGGCTTTGCCTGCGGGGTCTCACCTGTCCAGCGTTTCCCGCAGGAGTCGAGCACCTTCCGCTCCAATCAAC
>NZ_JAXBLY010000033.1:0-23644 GCF_033963925.1 Rossellomorea sp. YZS02
AATTACTTCATGGAAGTTTCGCAAAAAAATGTTGAATTGAATAGCTATAGCTGATTAATAGTTGAAAAAGACAAGCAAGGAATTTACACAATATTAAGGACTTGACTAAGAATGCGGCCGTTTAAGGTCATAAACCACCCGAAATGATAAAAGATCCAGCGGAAATTGGATCGAATTCAGCCGAAACGTTAAAAAATCCAGCAGATTAACACTTAATGGTAATAAAGCACATCCCTCATTATGACAAAAATCCCCACCCCATCTTTCCTCCTACTAAAGTATTGACAAACACTCTTTATCTTGTTAAAGTTGAAATCGTGATTTTATTACTCTACCAATTTAGCGAACTAAAGCAAGTGGAAGATGCAAATATCAAATCGGTATATTGATCATATAAGGAGGAAGTAGTTATGAACGCAGTTGTAATAGCGGTTCTAGTCATGCTTGTACTGAGTCTGGTACGGGTGAACGTTGTATTCGCTCTGATCACCGGTGCGTTAGTAGGGGGACTTACCGGCGGACTGGGACTCGACGAGACGATAGCCGTCTTTTCTGAAGGAATTAGCGGCGGGGCAAGCATTGCCTTGAGTTATGCACTATTGGGTGGATTTGCAGTCGCGATTTCCTATACGGGAATCCCAAATCTACTCGTTGACTGGGTATTAAAGGTCGTTGGGAAAAAGGGAGATTCAAAGAAAGCAGCCTTATCGAAAGCACTTATTGTTTTATCCATTTTAATCATGGCTTGTTTTTCACAGAATGTGATTCCGATTCACATCGCTTTTATCCCGATTTTGATCCCGCCTTTATTGAAGGTGATGACAGAGTTACGTATCGATAGACGATTAATTGCAACCGTGATTACGTTTGGATTGACGGCTCCGTATATTCTATTACCAGTAGGGTTCGGATTGCAGTTCCACGAAATCATCGCACAAAACATGGCTTCGAGTGGAATGGAAATCAATTTAAGCGATATTCCGAAAGCGATGCTTCTCCCTGTAGGAGGAATGGTGATCGGGTTACTGACTGCCGTGTTTGTGAGTTACCGCAAACCAAGAGACTACAGTGAAGCAGAAGAAGTGGTTGCAGAGGAAAAGGTCGTTTACAATAAAAGAGCGATGATTTTCGCCCTCATTTCCATTGTAGTTGCCTTATACGTCCAACTTCAGCTAGAATCCATGATCTTTGGTGCCCTGGCTGGTATTGCCGTCCTGTATATTTCAGGATCGGTCAAATGGAAAGAGGCAGATGGGTTACTGAATGAAGGGATGAAAATGATGGCATTCATCGGCTTTGTCATGATCACCGCATCAGGTTTTGCGGCAGTAGTATCAGAAACAGGAGATGTCGAAACACTTGTGAAGGCGACGGCTGACGTCATAGGAGGTAACCAGGCATTGGCTGCGCTCATCATGCTGGTGGTTGGGCTTCTCGTGACAATGGGAATCGGTTCTTCCTTTGCGACGATTCCGATCATCGCAGCCATCTTCGTCCCTCTTGCCATGGAGCTGGGATTCAGTCCCCTTGCGACAATCGCGATTGTCGGGACTGCAGGTGCACTTGGTGACGCAGGGTCTCCTGCATCTGACAGTACGCTTGGACCGACAGCTGGACTGAATGCGGATGGACAGCATAATCACATTTGGGATACATGCGTCCCGACCTTTTTACACTATAATATCCCTCTGATCCTGTTTGGTTGGATTGCAGCGATCATTTTATAAAAGGAAAGAAGCAAGGGTGCGCCCTTGCTTCTTTTCTTTTACATCCACCTGACGATCACGATCAAATGACAGCAATCCACCTGCCCCAGTTTTTCATCAAAGACGAGGCGCACACCATCCGGATTGAACGACACAACCGGCTGTACCCTTGTACCGATGGTTTGAAGTAGCTTATGTACTTCAGGTAAGTTCGATTGCTGTGCAGCGTTCATGAATTTCGATGAGAATTCTTTGGATGTGTTGATTTTTTGGAGTACTTTCTGGGCATCTCCCATTAGACTCAATGTTTTCCCTGCCGAAGACATGAACGTTTTGGTTTCGACAGGTGGATAGTTCCGGATATATGAGGGCATTGGTTGTGCCCTGGAGTGGATAGGTGAGTAGGGGCGTTGAACAGGCGGGTAAAAAGGATGGTACCGGTACATAACAAAAACCCCTTTCTGTAGAAATGCTCTAAGGAAATGTATGAAATTGTGCACTGGATTATTCATCATAGCGGTTAAGACAGGGAAAATAGAGGATTTTCATAGCCTTTCTCGAACAGATAGTAGAGAAGACTATTATATGAGGTGATTCATGTGAATACGGAAAATACATTAATCGGTGCGTTAGGGATTGAATTTGTAGAATTAGGAAAAGGAAATGTCATAGCGACGATGCCTGTAAATGAAAATACGAGGCAGCCGTTCGGTTTTCTTCACGGCGGGGCTTCTGTTGCCCTTGCGGAAACGGTGGCAAGTGTAGGGGCGGTACAATTGATCGACCTTGATAAAGAAATCTGCTTCGGCCTTGAAATCAATGCGAACCATATAAAAGCAAAACGTGAAGGCATTGTAACTGCGACTGGGACCGTCATGCATCAGGGGAGAACAACAATGGTTTGGGATATTAAGATCACAGATGAGGATGATCAATTAATCTGTGTATCACGATGCACAATGGCGGTCGTTCCGAAACGATAATCGGATAAAAGGTTTAAACAGTGAAAAAATGGGAAATCAACTACTAATGAATCTATTAGGAGGCCAATACCTATGAGTTGGACCAAAAATGATTACCCTGATTCACTGAAGAACCTGCCTGTGGATGTAAGGAATAAAGCGATAGAAATCGCCAATGCCCTTCTGGATGAAGGATATGAAGAGGGAAGGGCGATTGCCATCGCCACTGATCAGGCCCATAAATCCGAAGAGGGAAACACAAGTGAAAAGACCGAGTATCACGTCACCCCTCATGACGACGGATGGCAGTTGAAAAAGGCAGACGGAAAGAGAGCCATCCTGGTGGAGGACACGAAGGACAAGCTCCTTTCCAAGGCAAAGGACTATGTGACGGATCATTTCGGTACACTGGTCGTGCATAAGCAGGATGGAAGCGTGGAAGATCACTTGTACCAGCGATAGGCAATATAAAAAGGCTTGCCCCTGATTTAGTCGGGGACAAGCCTTTTTTATTGTGTTTATGATGAACTGTTCTGGCGCTCGTATTGTTCTTTATCCTTTAAGTCATCCCGAACACTTTTGTCCCAGAGCTTGACGCCTGAATTGTACGCAGCCCTTGAAATGAGGTGTCCGGCGACTGGTGCAGTGACAAAAATGAAGATGATGGCAAGGATCAGTCTTGAATTGATATGCCCGTGCTCCAGATAAAAGTAAAGGAAAGTCGCAAGCAAAATCGACATGACCCCAAGCGTCGCACTTTTTGAAGCAGCATGGTTCCGCGTATATACATCCGGAAGTCTCAATAAGCCGAAAGCTGTGACCAGGCTCAGAAACCCTCCAATGACTAAGAAAAATCCGATGAGAAATCTAATGATCTCGCTCACGTTCGATGATCTCCCCTTTCTCTAAGAACTTTGAAAAGGCAACGGTACCGAGGAAAGCAAGGATCCCGAGAAGCAGAATGACTTCGAGAAAAGCGTACGTATCGAGCATCATGGACACGAGGGCGATGATGGCAATCAGGTTGATGCCAATTGCGTCCAGTGCCACGACCCGGTCCGGGGTAGTAGGACCTTTCACCACTCTGTAAACCAGGCCGAGCATGGACAGGGAGACGCATAGTAACGTAATTTGAAAAATAATGTGTAACATTAGCGGCTCACCTCCATGATGGCTTTCTCAAAGGAATCTTTGATCTCATTGATAGCTTCATCCACATCGGGAATATCAATGGCATGAACATAAAGAATCTTATTGTCATACGAAACATCCATAACGAGTGTTCCGGGTGTCAGTGTAATAAGATTCGCTAATAGCGTAATTTCCCAATCGGTCTTTAATTCTGTCGGTAAGGCGAAAATACCCGGTTGAAAATCAAGCTTCGGTCTCAAAATGGTTTTTAAAACCGATATGTTGGCGAGGATCAGCTCCTTCATGAATAAAAAGAATAAGCTGATCACTGCAGCCACCCGCAAAAGATAAAAACGGGAATTGAAAAATCTTCTGAATGCAAAGATAACAAGCAATCCTAGTAAAAAGCCAATAATGAATGACTGAGAAGTAAAGGATACCGAAAGAAACATCCAGACAAAGGCCAGGAAAAAGTTTAATAATATTTGAAAAGCCATTCTACATTACTCCTTTAACACTGCGTCTATATATAGTTCCGGATTCACCAGTACTTCGGTTGCTTGTGAGAAGAGAGGGCGCATCGCTTCTGCACCAAGGCCATAACAAACGGCCAGCACAACAAGTATGGCAGAAGTCATCCATAGATAACGCGCATCTTCTTTGGATGCCCCCTTATATTCCTTCGGGGTTCCCCATATACCATTCAGGAAGATCTTGATGACTGAATAGAGGACCAACAGACTCGATGCGAGAACGACACCAGCTCCTACATAGGCTTCTGCAGCAAAACTTCCCCGTAAAATTAAGAGCTTCCCGATAAATCCACTTAAAGGGGGGATACCCGCAAGGGAGAATGCAGCGACGAGAAACGTCCACCCCAGCCAAGGATATTCCTTGATCAATCCGCCCATTTTCTTTAAGTTGGCTGTGCCGGTTATGGCAATCATGACCCCGACGAGAAGGAATAAAGCGGCTTTGATGATCATGTCATGAACAAGATAATAAATGGCACCCTCTAACGCTTCAGGGTTCATGGTTGATACCCCGAACAAGATCACACCCACTGCAATGATGATGTTATAGATGATGATCTTCTTAACATCCCAATAGGCTATGGCGCCGATACAGCCGAGGACGATGGTCAGTATGGCAAGCATGGCGAGGATCTCATGTGTAAATCCGGTATCATGATAGAAAAATAATGTGTATGTTCGTAGAATCGAATAGATCCCGACTTTCGTAAGCAACGCTCCGAATAACGCCAGAACCGGTGTAGGTGGTGCATAGTAAGAACCCGGCAGCCAGAAGTATAGAGGGAAGATCGCACCCTTAAGACCAAATACCAATAGGAACAGGATGGCAATCGCCGTTACGATACCCGGCTGATCCACTTCGGCTATCTTTCTTGAAATATCCGCCATGTTGAGTGTTCCGACAACGGAATACAAATATGCGACGGTGATGACGAACAAAGCGGAAGAAATGACATTCACGAGAATGTATTTGATTCCTTCACGCAGCTGCGCCTTCGTTCCTCCCAGAACCAACAGGACGTATGAACTCATCAGCATTACTTCGAAAAAGACGAAAAGGTTGAAAATATCCCCCGTCGTAAAGGCGCCGTTCACGCCAACGAGCAGGAATTGAACGACGGGGTAGTAGTAGAACCTTTCACGTTCAATTCCAATCGACTTAAACGAATAGAGCAGAACAACAAGCGTAATGATGCTTGTCGTCGTCACGAGCAATGCCGAAAGCATGTCCGAAACAAGGGTGATACCAAAGGGTGCGACCCAGCTCCCCAGATTAACCGTCTGGATTCCGTCCTGGTGTACTGTATTAATCAATACTAGGGATGTTACGACGGTAAGGAGTGTAGACAGGACTGAAACCCCTCGTTGCACTTTCACGTATTTGCTTATAAACATTAAGATAATCGCCGTGAATAACGGGATTAGAATCGGTAGTATCAATAAGTTAGTCATTTCCTTCGTTACCTCTCATCTGATCCATATTATCCGTGCCCAGTTCCTGATATGCCCGATAAGCGAGAACAAGGAAGAAAGCGGTCACTCCAAAACTGATAACGATCGCCGTCAGGATCAATGCCTGGGGCAGGGGATCGACATAGTCTTTAGCATGTTCCCCGAGAAGAGGTGCGGCTCCCCCTTTAAGACCACTCACAGAAAGGATCAATAAATGGGCACCGTGGCTTAATAGAGCGGTCCCGATGATGATCCGGAGTAAGCTCTTGGATAACATTAAGTATACGGCGCTTGTAAATAGGACTCCTACCACTACGGCCATGATGATTTCCATTATTCACTCACCCCAATCGTTTGAATAATGGTCATGGTGACCCCGATGACAACCAGGTACACCCCGGTGTCAAAAAGCACGGCTGTATGCAATGATGTCTTCCCTAAAAGGGGAAGGTGAAAATAATCATATGCATGAGTGAGGAAAGGGACATCGAATAATAAAGCCCCTGCCCCTGTCGCCACGGAGAATAACAGACCGATGGCCGTGATGATCTTGTAATCCACCGGTAAGATGGTAGCGACGGTTTTGATATCATAAGCCAGTAACAGTAACACAATGGCTCCCGACGTCATCAAGCCTCCGATGAATCCTCCCCCGGGAGTGTAGTGGCCCGAGAAGAAGAGTCTTAGTGAGAACAGGATGATGATGAATGCGACCACATTGGTAACGGTTTGCAGGATGACATCATTCGTTTTTACTTTTGTTTTCATCCTTCATCCCTCCTTGTAAGGCGCAATTTGATCATTGAGAATATGCCGAGTGCCGCAATGGCAAGGACGCAAATTTCAAACATTGTATCAAACCCACGGAAGTCTACGAGGATGACGTTGACCATGTTTTCCCCGCCGGCTTTATCATGGGTATTTTCAATATAGTATTTTGAAATGGATTCAAACATCTTCGAACTGTAGGACGAGATGGCAAACAAAGTGACCACCACTCCTACCCCGATGGAAATAAGAGCATTCCCCAGTTTGAACCTCATCCGTTCTTCGTGCCTGCTTAATTGAGGCAGGTGATAGAAGCAAAGGAGGAACAGGGCCACTGACACGGTTTCGATGACCAGTTGTGTCAGGGCTAAATCCGGTGCACGGAATAAGACGAAAAATAGTGAAACCGTATAGCCTGCAGCTCCAAGCGAAATGATCGATGTTAATCGTGATTTCGCGAACAGTATGGTAACCGAACTGATCACGAGAAGAAGGGCGATGGCAATTTCATATACCCCGACCGGAGCCAGTTCTTTCGTATTGATTGCGAAAGCGCCTTTAAACCATAGGGCAAAAAGGGAAATGGCAATCAAAAACGAGAAGATGTATACCAGGTAAGTTCGAATGAATCCTGTCATATAGCCGCTCGTAAAGTTTTTGGCACCGCGTTCGCTCCTGATCAACCCTCCATCATAGAAAGAGTTCAGCGTCATGCGCTCAGGGATCCATGAGTATACCTTTTTCCAAGAAGGAAGCAGAAGGTACAAAAGGATTCCAAAAAGAATAACACCAAGAGTCATGAATAACTCGGGTGTAAATCCATGCCAGAATGAAATATGTGTTTCAACGGCATGTCCTTCCTGAATCAGACTCGGAGTGATGGCAGCCACTGCCGGCGCAATGATCCGTTCTGACAGGATATTCGGAAAGAAACCGAATATGATAACCAGTGAAGCCAGGATGATCGGTGAAATCAACATGCCGAGAGGCGCTTCATGAGGTTTCTTTTCGAGCTTCTCGGGCTGGTGCTTCCCTGTAAAGGTTTTGAAAACCAGGATCATGCTGTAGATAAACGTGAACACACTTCCTACCCAGGCAAGAAGCGGGAAGATCATCCCGAATGTATCTAAGTTGAAGATATCCATTTCAAGGACCCTGACCATTCCCGTAAAGAACATTTCTTTGGAAAGGAAGCCGTTGAATGGAGGAAGTCCTGCCATGGAGAAGGCTCCGATGATGGCAATAGTGAACGTGATGGGCATGAAGTTCATCAGCCCGCCAAGTTTCCGGATATCCCGGGTACCTGTTTCATGATCGACGATTCCCACGACCATGAATAAACTTCCTTTAAACGTTGCATGGTTAATCAAATGAAATACAGCTGCGAGTGTTGCCACCATATAGATGTTCGTATCCAGCTCTGTGTTGTGAAGAGCCGCAGCCCCCACTCCCAACAAGGACATGATGAGACCGAGTTGACTGACGGTGGAGAATGCAAGGATCCCTTTTAAATCCGTTTGTTTCACGGCATTGAAGGAACCCCAGAATAAAGTGAAGATCCCGACACCGCCAACAAGCCATAACCAAACGCTGGATTCCGCGAAAACAGGACTCAAGCGGGCAACCAAGTAGATCCCGGCTTTTACCATGGTTGCAGAATGCAGATACGCACTGACCGGTGTAGGTGCTTCCATGGCATCAGGCAGCCAGATGTGAAACGGGAACTGAGCAGATTTCGTGAAAGCCCCCAACAGTACTAAAAGCAATGCAGGAAGGAATAGTGCCTGTGTCATGAGCTGATCAGCCTGCATGACTAATTCCCTGATGCTGAAGGTTCCGCCCATCAGATAGAGCAGCAGGAATCCACCAAGCATACTCAGTCCGCCAAATACCGTAATAAGCATGGATTTTTGTGCGCCGTAACGTGAACGCTCCCGGTGATACCAGTAACCGATCAATAAGAATGAAGAAATGGACGTGAATTCCCAGAACATATATAGAACGATCAAGTTGTCTGATAGAACAACACCAAGCATCGCTCCCATGAACATCATTAAGTACACATAAAAGTTATGTAATTGCTCCTTCTTCTTATCTAAGTAATAAATCGAGTAAAGGACAACCAGTGAACCGATCCCCGTGATGAGCATGGCAAACAGTAATCCGAGCCCATCGACATAGGCGATGAAGTTGATCCCGAAGGAAGGCATCCACTCCAAGGTTTCCTTGACGGTATCCCCAGCTTTCGTAATGGAGATGAATTGAAAAAAGTACGTAAATAAAGCTACTGGCAATAATAGTACGAACCAGCCGGTATGTACATTCCGAAACGCTTTATACAGAAATGGAATGAGTATCGCAAATAAAAAAGGCGATACGATTGCCCAATGTAATAAAGTCATGTAAAACCCCCCTCATATCAAATTCATTTATTCTCAGGCATGGTCTATATGCCAACACTATTCATAAACTGGCAACATTCTGCAAAACCTTGACCGAAGCTGAACCCTAAAAAGCATTATAACGTAAAAAATAAATGCTTGCATTACTCAGCATCCCATTCATATCACAACTTTCAAGAAGTATTAAATATGAAGACAGACGGAAATGTACGATGAAAAATTTGTTGGATTTTATCCGTTTGTCCGGACACTTACAGAATAGTTTCGGTTAATTTGGTGAATCCTATCCATAAGGTGGTGAAGTTATGAAAAAGAAAACAGTAGCGGTTACGACCATATTTTTTGCTTTTTTTGGCTTTGCATGGCTGGTTGAAACCGAAGACCGGTTTAATCGCGGTATCATTGAAACCGAAGATCCGACGAGTATGAATATTACGCCGGTGCAATATGGTGAGACAGAGGAAGTGGAAGAAGAGTTGACGAAAGAACCCATCCGCGGAAGGCAACCGTTCGGGTCAAGAGAGTACATCAGAGTCGTTCCTCATTCGCAATTTCAGCAATAAGGATGTCCTTTCTTCCAATAGAGAAAGGACATTTTCGTGTTTATGGGCGATAAGTCGGGATAGGCATATTGTCATTGTTCCTTCTGTTTCTATACCCTTTTCAAGATTCCCATAAACGATTATGATGAGAGTGATGAAGAATCGTTATGGGAGAGTTTTAATTGAAAAATACATACTTAACAAGTTATCTGCCTCTTTTTTCAATCTTATTATTCAGCCTTACTTTCTCCGTATATGCTGTGGAAGTATTCGTTGATGTATTTAAGAAAATCGGGGTTTATCCCGGGATGCGGGAGTTTTTATCAGAAATTCAGCTTAAGCTGGCCATCTTGATCTTGTTGATGGTTGCCTTTTTCATGGTGTTTGCTGCTCTTAAACTGATTGCTGAGACAATCAATGGCGTCTCCATGCTGTTCTTTGCGACTGATTCGGATGGCGAGTTATACAATCTTGTTCGTTCAGGGTCCATGATTTATTTTTTGGGTGGCCTGGTTTCTGTCCTGAGTTTAAAGTCTTTTCTCGGTTTATCTATCATCTTTGCCATAAGTTCCGTAGCCTATTTTATCTACTTTGTGTATAAAATAAGTCCGTCCCTCTCGAAATGGGGAATCTTCGGAGTGGTGAGTCTGCAGGTGTTTTCATGGTCATCGTTGTTTCTGACGATTTTCTTTGTGTTTCTGAAGCTTTATAACGGAGTGATGGCAAGTTTACCGATCATGTCGAAGGTGAAATTATAACGGAAAAGAGTCTGTAGCAAATGCTGCAGACTCTTTTTTAAAAGGATCAGGAGGTCATTCCATAATACTTTTCCATATTTTGTGACTTGGACGCTGCTGTTCGATACCACTCATATCACGGGGGATATCGTGGCCGACCCATACGCCTGTCGTAAGGGTGTCGGTTAAGCCCATCACCCAGTAATCATGGTAGTTATTGGTCGTGCCGGTTTTGATGCCAACATAGGGCCTGGATACGTAAGCGGCTCTTCCGGTGCCTGTTTTGGCTCCTTCATTAAGCATTTTGCGTATTTTAGATGTGGTGTCTGCTGACCATACTTTCTTCGGTTCATTCTTCCATTGATAAAGAATCTTACCGTTATTGTCTTTTACGTGAAGGATGGCATGGCTCGCCTGGTAGTTCCCATCAATAAATGAGGTATAGGCATCCGTCAATTCCAGGGGGCTCATCCCATATGTGAATCCACCGATGGAAGCGGCGTAGGTTTTGTCTTCTTTTATCACCTTTTCAAAGGAAAAAGGGGCTATGGATTGGAAGGCTTTTTCAACGCCGACTTTTTCCATGAGTCGAACCGCCGACCCGTTATATGACTGCGCCATGGATTGTTGTAATGTTACGGTACCCGGCTGGGCTCCACCATAGTTGATCGGACAATATTCGCCTACACAATACTGATTGGCGTTCACCTTATCATTGATGCCAGCCTTGAATTTTTCGATATATGGACCGTAAACAAGGAGTGGCTTAATCGCTGAACCGGGTTGCCTGAACGCCTGAAACGCATGATTGAAGTTGTACTTCTTGTAGTTCCTGCCTCCGGATAAGGCGACGATGGTCCTTGTCTTGTTGTCGATGGTGACGGTGGCCCCCTGCAGTTCCATATTCAACTGTGCATTCAGAGCACTGATGCTCTTTTTTTGAATAGCGGGGTTCAACGCTGTTTGAATCCGGACACCGGACGAAATCACTTCTTGATAACGATCATCGAGCTTCTCTCCGATTTTTTTCTTTTCCTCTGGAGAAGAAGCGTTAGCCATGTCTAGCACATAACCTTCATTCCGAGCGATCAGTTCTTTTAACTCATTCTCAACATAAAAGGCATAATCAGGATAAAGGTCGGTTTTCTTACGGACATTCAGGGAGATTGGTACCTTCTTTAATTTCTCCGCTTCATCTTTGGATAATTTCTGCGTACTCACAAGAATATCAAGCAGTCGTTCCTGACGAACTTTTGTTTGATCGAAATGGTCAACGGGATCATATTTCCCCGGATTATTTGGAATTGAAGCGATAAACGCCATCTCAGCTTGATTCAGCTCGGCGACACTCTTCTGAAAGTAGTATTGGGAAGCTGTCTCGATCCCATATACTCCATTACTGAAATAAATCACATTCATATATAATTCCAAAATTTCATCCTTTGATAAAGTTTGTTCAATTTCATGGGCGTAGAATAACTCTGTCAATTTACGATTGTATGTTTTTTCCTGTCCCAGATATAGATTCCGGGCCAGCTGCTGTGTGATGGTGCTTCCTCCCTGCTGGATGTGGGTGAACACCAGATTTTTCACAACGGCCCGGAGGATGGCACCTGCATCGAAACCTACGTGCTCGTAAAAATGCTGATCCTCTGAAGCGACTAGGATATCCTTTAGAAACGGCGGGATCTTTTCATCCGGTACATAGAGGCGATAAGGACGATTCACCTCTGAAAACACTCTGCCATCTTTGTCGAGAAGAAGGCTGGTGCGGTTCAGATCGACCGTATCGGCGCTCACGGCATGCTCCAATTCCTGTTGAAAGCTTTGTACCTTATTCCATTCGTCGGTCGCAAAAAATAATGTGATAAAAAAGATGAGCATAAAGCTGATCACCGTAATATAACCTGCAAAAACTCTCATATTTCACTCTACTTTTCTAGTAATCTTTCACATGGCTGGTTGTTCCAGAATGACGTATACTCCACCATAATAATCCAAATGCCCCCAAGAATAAAGCACCTGTTACATAAAATACGGAAGAAATGCCAATATACCCGGAGACGATACCGCCAAATGCCGGCCCGATCACATTCCCAAGAAAACGGAAACTTTGATTATATCCAAGGACTTCCCCCTGCATGCTAAGGGGTGCTTCCTGCCGAATATACGCAGTGACGCAAGGAATCATACCGCCGATGGCAATCCCGAACAGGAAGCGGAACAGGACAAGCTGCCATAGTTCAACTGCCAGGGCCTGTGGAACGATGAAAATAGAGGCAAGAACGAGAAGGATTGATAATACCTTTTCATAGCCGATGTCATCACCGAGTTGTCCCCATCTTCTCGTTGCAATCAAATTCCCGAAACCTGTAGCCGAAAAGGCAATCCCCGCCAAGAATGCCAGATTACTAGAAGAGGTGAGTTCATCTACATACAGGGCAAGGAGCGGCTGTATGCTGAAGTTCGCCACTTGGATAATAAGTGACAGCAATAGCACCGTAACGAGCAATTTATGGCTGAAGATATGCTGAAGGACTTGTTTACTGGAATATTTGTTCCGTTGATCCCGTTGTTCCTTGCTTCGCTCCTCATTTATTCCTGCCAATACGACCGTTGCAGCAACAGCAATAGCGATGGAGGTAAAGATGAATGTGTAGGAAAACCCTACATTATCAGCTAAAAGCCCACCAATGACTGGACCGAATAGTCCTCCTGAGACTGTCCCCATCTGGAGAGTGCCGAGTGTCCGTCCTGCTTCTTCCTTCGGGGTCTGGGATGAGATCAGAGCCATGGATGTAGGAATGAAGCCTGTCACCGCACCCATCATCATCCGCAGAATGAACAGTCCCCATACGGAATCCATAAACCCCATGAGAAAAATGGAGGTGGCAATCCCGTATCCTGTGATGAGCAGGATGGGCTTATATCCAAAACGATCCCCGATCCGGCCCCATAAAGGGGAAATGAAGAAGGCGGTCAAGAACGTTACCCCGAAGACAAACCCTGACCAGCGCTGCACATATTCGTGACTATAAGTGCCAAAGGTTTCAATATAGAGAGATAAAAAGGGAAGCACCATCGTCGCACTTGCCGCTACTAAGAAATTGGCCATAAGCATGATTGTCAGATTCTTCTTCTTGTTTGAAATGGTTAACACCTTCTGTATGTTTTTTATTTCGTATACCTAAATATTCATTTTATTAAAGATTTGCTCCATAGTCCACCGAATCACATTTATTCATCGTGAAAACAGGGAATCAGTCATAATTTCCAGATGTAACATGATATAATGTAAGAATAAGAAGTATGGAGTAAATGTGCGTCAGTCCATTAAACGGGCGGTTCTCCGTTTGGAGAAAGCAAGCAAAATATGAAATACAGCCATCATCGTGAAAAAATTCTTTTATTATAGATGAATTGGGGTCTTGTCTTATCTACATTTTGAGGAGGGAGTTTAAGTGGCGAAAGCGGAACAGCTGGTGTTTATAGATTTTGAGTTTTCTATGCCTGAACGAAATAGAGTCCCCAAAGGTTTCTTCCCTGAAATCATCGAAGCTGGGGTAGTGGTGGTAGAGAGTGGGAAAGTATCAGATACGTTTTCCTCTTATGTGAGGCCGACTGCGTTTCCGAAATTAACGAACCGGTGTAAACGATTTTTATCCATCAGCCAGAATGAAGTGGACTCAGGAATATCGTTTCAATGTCTGATTGATTATTTTAACGGATTAAATGCCGCGGGAGTCGCGAAGGTAGTGACGTGGGGAAATATGGATATGAAGGTACTGCGTGATAACTGTGTACAGTCAGGACTTCCATTTCCTTTCCAAGCTCAATTCGTGGATCTGTCCATGGAATACAAACGCTTCTTTGGTGATCAAAACCAAACGGGCCTGTGGAAAGCGGTACAGGAATACGGGAGGGAGGGAGTTGGAAAGCATCATAAAGCATTAGATGACGCCCTCACCACCCAACATATCTACAACCTCGTAGAAAAGGACAAAAAATACCTCGATAAAGCCGAACCCACCACCATCGGTGATCGAATCGACCTCTCCAAATTCTATAACCAGCTCGCATGACAAGACGAGGGACGGACCTTCAACATGAAGGTCCGTCCCTCGTCTTGATTTAAAATGTCAGTTTATACATCAGTTCGTATTCCCTTTGGATGGATTGCAGTGTTTCAAGGCTTTTTCTTGCATGGAGAGAAGCGGCCTGTTCCAGCTCGTCCTTTAATGCCGTGTAGGAATCGATCAATGATGCATTGTAATCAGGGATCTCCCCTTCATATGGTTTGACCGTTTTCTCTGGGATGTTGGCACGCTCACCGTGGGCGAGGGCCTTTCGTTCATGAAATAAAGGTACGTCCACTTCCTTGGGGTTGTGCAAGTCTCCTTGTCTTGGATGCTTTAAGACAGCGAGGATCCTTACTACATATACACCAGGACGCTCTCCTGTGACTTCCCCTACATATTTACCGGTTTTATAAAAAGCTGTGACATAATCACCAATTTCAATGTTTTTCATAAAAAGCCTCCTCTATTGCATCAAACTCTATTATAATGAGTACAGATTGGCACTTTGTAATTTACTACTATAAAGGTAACATGTGGAGGTACATATATGAAGCGTTTAATGATCGTCACCCTATGTCTCCTGGGTTTAGTTCTTGCCTCTTGTGGACAAACAGAAAAGGGAGATACTACAAAAGAACAGCCAAAAGAAGACAAGAGTCAGAAGACTGCAGAAGAAACCAAAGGAGATGAAAACATGACATATCCTCAGCTTACAACAGAAGTTGCTGAAAACGAAAAATTAGTGGAAATGAAAACATCTATGGGAACGATCAAAATCAAGCTTTTCCCGGAACAGGCCCCTAAAACCGTGGAAAACTTCATCACTCATAGTAAAGATGGTTATTATGACGGATTGAAATTCCACCGTGTCATCAAAGACTTTATGATCCAGGGCGGAGACCCTAATGGGAACGGTACGGGTGGAGAGAGTATCTATGGTGAGTCATTCGAAGATGAATTTTCACCGGAATTATTCAATCTTCGCGGTGCCCTTTCTATGGCGAATGCCGGCCCTGATACGAATGGAAGTCAATTCTTCATCGTGCAGAAAAGTGACATCGATCCTCAATTGGAAGATCAAATGAAATCTGCAGGATTTCCGGCAGAAATCATCGACGCCTATATGGAAAACGGCGGGACACCTTGGCTTGACCAGAAGCACACTGTGTTCGGGCAAGTGGTGGAAGGTATGGACATTGTAGATAAAATCGCAAACGTTGAAGTTGGTGCAAACGACCTTCCGAAAGAAGATGTTGTGATTGAAAGCATCAAAGTTGTAAAATAATCGTCGAAGAGCTGTGGAACCTGTTCCACAGCTCTTTTTATTGTATAAAATAAAAGAGTATTTCCTCGGAAATTGTCGGATAACCGTTCATTAAATCGTTAAAAAAGGGGCAAATGAGAGTTGGTTTGTTCGTTGCAGTGTTGTTATAATGGACAAAGAGTTGTTTTTTGAAAGGAGCTTACTATGCTTACTTCATTTGTATTAAACTTATTTCTCTACTTTCCTGAAGATAAGTCCGAATATATCCCCGCCGGCATCACGATGGCCATCTTCATGGTCGCTGCCCTTGTAACCTTCCGGATCATCCAGAAAATTTCAAAGCGCGAAGAATTGAAGACCAAAAGATTGGAAGAGGAAGCCCGGGTCCAGAAAAGAACAGAATAACGAATTCAGAACACGCCTTGGAGCGTGTTTTTGTTTGCTCGACTTTCTTCATACAACGGCTCTTCACTAAAATAGGAATATTTTTTACCCTGGGAGTCAACAATGGTGAAAGAGCATTCAGATATGGAGGAAAAGGCGATATGAAAAGAGTATCACTATTATATATGATCATGATCATGGTCCTTGCGAGTGGGTGTGCCATTGAGAATCCTAAAAAGGTCGAAGTTGAAATGAAAAATGAAAACGGTGATTCTTTAGGGAAAGCTACCCTGCAGGAGCAATCCGACGGGGTGGAAATAGGATTGGATCTTGAGGGGCTGCCTCAGGGTGAACATGGTATCCATATACATGAAAAAGGGGTTTGCAAGCGGCCTGATTTCGCATCGGCGGGGAATCATTTTAATCCGGATGATAAAAAGCATGGACTTCTTCACCCTGAAGGGGCTCATGGTGGGGATTTGCCCAATCTTATAGTAGGGGAAGATGGGACCGTGAAGGTGACACTTATGGCTTCAACGGTGACACTATCCAAAGGGAAAACATCCCTGTTCACAAAAGAGGGTACTTCGCTGGTAATTGACGAAAACAAGGACGATGGAATGACGCAGCCTTCAGGGGATTCTGGGAAGCGCATTGCATGCGGCGTGATAAAGAGTGATAAGAAATAAAAAATGTACCAGGTACACAAGCGTTGAAGTGTACCTGGTACATTTTTTGGTTATGAACCGAGAGCGACCTTTAATCTTTCAAGCCCATCCATAAGGGTCTCCCGTGGACAAGCGATATTCATACGAACAAATCCTTCTCCTCCAGGACCGTACTTCGTGCCTGGTTCTAAGGCAAGTTTCCCTTGATCCAGCAGGCGACTCTTTAGCTCTTCATCGGATAGGTTCAAATTTGTGCAATCAATCCATAGTAAATAGGTGCCTTCCGGATTTACAAGCTTCAACCCGGGAAGGTGTTCTTCTATGAATGCAGCTGTCACTTTTACATTTTCCTGCAAATACTCGAGGATTTCCTCCAGCCATTGCTCTCCATGGCGATAAGCGGCTTCCATACCGATAATTCCAAATGTGTTGAGGGTAAAGAACCCCTGTTTCTTATGAACGGAAGCAATTTTCTCACGAATATCTGGATTGGAGGTAATCATCGCAGAAGCCTGTAGTCCGGCAAGGTTGAAGGTCTTGCTTGGTGCAATACAGGTAATCGTCCTATCTCTGTATGTTTCATGTAGAGATGCCAGTGGAATATGGGAATGACTTTTATAAACCAAATCGGAATGAATTTCATCGGACACAATCACCACATCGTGCTTGTGACATAGTTCAGCCATCTTCGTCAGTTCTTCCTTCTTCCACACCCGTCCGCTTGGATTGTGGGGGTTGCAGAGGAGAAAGAGTTTCACGCCGGTTTGAAGGGATTCTTCGAATGCTTGATAGTCGATGGAATAGCTTCCATCATGATAATCCAATTGAGCATTTACAATTTCCCGTCCGTTATCTTCCACCAAATTGAAAAATGGGGTATACACTGGTGATTGAACGAGCACTTTGTCCCCTGGGATGGTAAGTGCCTGGATGATGGTTGAAATGGCAGGAACGACCCCTGGGCTGTATTGTAGCCAGGACGTTTCAATTTGCCAGCCGTGGCGCTTTTGTAACCAATCTTTGATGCTCGTTGCTGTCTTATCTCCAACAAAGGTGTAACCAAAAATTCCATGCTTCAGTCTGGTTTCAAGGGCTTCCAATACGTTTTGTGGCGGAAGGAAATCCATATCTGCCACCCACATGGGAAGGACATCTTCTTTACCAAACACTGTCTTCGTAAGGTCCCACTTAACCGAGGAGGACCCTTTCCGGTCAATGATTTCTTCGAATTTACTCACCGTATGTTCCCCTTTCATTTATGTAGTTGCTCCTATTATCATATGATGTAAATAAAAAAGATGAAAATGATATGTTTATCGATTATCCTTCTAAGCTGGGACGAATGACTGCTCGCTAAGCTCATCGAGACTGATCTTTAGTGGTTCACGACAGAAAAGGGGACTTCCCCCTACGTTTCGGAAATGAGCGTTTGGGAAAGTCCTTTTTGAAAGATAGGCTCTGTATGAGTATCATTTGAAAGGTCGTTTGCAGTCGAAGAGACAAATTCATGTATATGTCCCAATACTTCCATTGGCTTTTCTTCAGGGACAAGATGTCCCGTCTCTTTTAACACAACAAGCTTTGAATCCGGGATATCTTGCTTCAGTCTGTGTCCCGTCGATAGAGGCACCACCCTGTCATGCTCTCCCCAAATGAGAAGGCAGGGAGTTTGGATGTTCCTCAGCTCATTGACTGACAAATCTCCTTCACGATCTCGTATCATCCTCGTTAAGGCCTTGAAAATATCATCCTCAAGAAAGGGTTTCAAATATCCAAACATCATTTCATCGTCAATCATTGTAGAATCATGTACCACATTTTCAAGATTATTTCGAACACCTGACCGTGTTAGCCACAGTTTTACATAAAGGTGGAAAAAGGGGATGTGACTCAGCATTGTTACTGGCCAATTCATTTTTTTGAGATAGCCCGAACTGCAAAGAAGGACACCTTTTTCGACAAGTGTTGGTGCTTTTTTCATTACGTTCAAAGCAATCTGACCACCCATGGAGTGACCTGTTAAATGAATGTTACTTACATTGAGATGGTCCAATAAGGCGATGACTGTATTCGCCAGGTTGTCATAGGAGTAGATAAAACGATTGTTCTTCTCGCTGTTCCCAAAGGGAGGGAGATCGATGGAAATGACATTATAATTCTCTTTCAATAGAGGGGTAAGCCGTCTAAAGCTGAAGGTTGATGATAGAAATCCATGAAGAAGGACGAAGGTTTCTGAGGCACTAGGATGCTGGTGATGTTCAAAATAAACATTGGCACCATTCACCTGTACCACTTTTGCGAAATCGGGTTCTTGCATACTTCGTCACTCCTCTCTGTTAGTTTACTGGTATTTTACCCGTATTTCAGTATTTAACACCCTGAATTGAAAGTTGTAACATATCCTGTGTAAGGAAAGGGGAAAATAACCTTCATGATGGCTCTTTTCATATACGTGACTTCTGATATAATGAAACCATTTAGTGGCGATGAGGAGGAAGAAGAATGCAACTGAGAGAAATAGAGCTTGATTTACTAAGGATTTTACAAAAGGATGCCAGGATACCTACTGAGGATCTAGGGAAAATGCTTCAAGTATCGACTGAAGATATCGAGGAGGTGATCGAGAAACTCGAAAAAGGAAATGTACTTGTCAGATACAGTTCTGTAGTCGACTGGTCAAAGGTGGAAGGACATGAAGGAGTTACGGCGATGATTGATGTGAAGGTCGCTCCAAAAAGGGGTGTCGGTTTTGATGAGGTGGCCCATCGTATTTATCGTTATAAAGAAGTGAAAAGCGTTTACTTGATGTCTGGTGCGTATGATCTATCTGTGACGGTTGAAGGCCGATCCATGCATGAAGTAGCAACGTTTGTGTCAGAAAAGCTGTCTACTTTGGATTCTGTTTTATCGACAACCACCCATTTCCAATTGAAGAAGTACAAGCATGATGGAACGATCTTCGGGGATCATGGAGAAGATAGAAGAATCGTGGTGTCACCATGACAACGAAGACATCGTACATAGCTCAATCCGTGAAAAACTTGAAGCCTTCTGGAATCAGAAAATTCTTCGACCTTGCAGCCAATATGGAAGGGGTCATTTCACTCGGTGTAGGAGAGCCGGATTTCATTACATCCTGGACGGTGCGGGAAGCAGCCATTCTCTCATTAGAGCAGGGGTATACCTCCTATACAGCGAACGCAGGACTTCTGGAGCTGAGAGAAAAGATCGGCCGGTATATGAAAAATGGGTACGCCGTCGACTATGACCCGAAAACGGAAATCATCGTGACGGTCGGTGCCTCACAAGCACTCGATATCAGTATGCGTGCAATCATTGATCCGGGGGATGAAGTCATTGTAGTGGAGCCGGGATTCGTCTCGTACGTACCTCTTGTGCAATTGGCAGGGGGAGTACCTGTAACGGTGGAAACCAAGGCGGAAAATGGCTTCAAGGTCACGGCTGAAGAACTGGAAGCAGCCATTACGCCACGGACAAAGGCTGTACTGCTTTGCTCGCCTAATAATCCAACGGGGACGGTCCTTGAAAGGGAGGATTTAGAGCGTCTTGCTACGGTAATCAAAGAGCATGATCTCGTCGTCTTCTCGGATGAAATTTATTCCGAACTTGCCTATGATCATCACCATGTATCGATTGCTTCTTTAGATGGCATGAGAAACAGAACCATTCTCATCAACGGTTTTTCGAAAGGGTTTGCCATGACAGGTTGGAGACTCGGGTATATATGTGCACCTGAAGAAATCGCATCATCCCTATTGAAGATCCATCAGTACGGGATGATGTGTGCGTCCACGCCTGCTCAATACGCTGCAGTCGAGGCACTGGATAAAGGAATGGACGATGTACTGGAAATGAAGAGGAGCTACCGTCATCGACGTCACTATTTCGTCGATTCCCTGAACGAATGTGGGTTAAACTGTCATACACCGGGGGGAGCATTCTATGCATTTCCTTCCATCCAGAAAACAGGGATGTCTTCAGAGGAATTTGCAGAGAAACTTCTTATGGAAGAGAAAGTAGCGGTAGTGCCCGGCAATGTATTTGGCAAGGGCGGGGAAGGTTATATCCGCTGTTCATATGCTTCAAGCATGGAACAGCTGCAGGAAGCCGTGAAACGGATGAAGCGGTTTGTGCAGAATCACAGTTAAACGAAAATAAAGAGGCGCGGGGCATCCATTCACGATGGATGCCCCGCGCCCTTATGAAGGCAAAAAAAATAGGACGATCCTAATGATCGTCCAACAAATGAAAACAAAAGGGGGAATACTTAGAAAGCTTATTTTCAGTATGACCGCTTTATTTTCTTTTTATACATCATTTCAGGAAAATTTTTTATGGCTCGGTTTTTTCGTATTTCAATTCGTATAACATCTGCATCACCCGCAGAAAATCTTCTTCCGTGAATTCTTTGGCTTTACGAAGGATAAGCTTTGTCCGCTTCGTACCGATTTCTTTAATCAGCTGTTCAATCTCTGAATCTACCCCTGCTGGAGGATGTTCTTTCACTTCTCGTTCCATGAGCTCGGAAGCGGGGATATCAAGAACGGTAGAAAGTTTAAGGATCGTTTGTGTATCAGGAATCTGCAGATCAGACTCATATTTCTCAATCGTTTTCGTTCCCAATCGTGCTCGTAAAGCAAGCTCCTGTCGAGACAATTTCCGCTCTTCTCTTACCCTTTTCAGATTCTCACCAAAATGTGACATACCAAAGTCCCTCCTCATAAATTACCTTTCTTATATCTATATTTTATCACCATATGGAAAAAATTAGCCCGGAAATCCGTGAACAAAATGTTACATAAATAAGAGGTCCGTCCCTCTATTTTGAGGGACGGACCAGCAATCACGATAAGAAAACAAGTAAGATGGCGACCGGCACGATGTAGCGCAGAAGGAAGATCCAGCTGTTGAAGAGACCTTCTGAAATGGACGAACCCGATTGTAGTTCGTTCCAGACGTCTTCGCGTTTTAAACGATAGGATACAAATATTGAGATGAGCAGTGCGCCGATCGGTAAACCAAAGTTGCTCGTTATATAATCGGCAAAGTCAAAGAAGTTCTTCCCGCCGATCAGGAATTCATTGAATACACCAAATGAAAGGGCACTTGGTATGCCTGCGATGAATACAAGGATCCCGATCAGCCATGTAAAGGGCATCCGTTTCTTCTGATTTCCTTTGGAAAGGGCAGCGACCCCAATCTCAAGAATGGAAAAAGCAGAGGTCAGTGTGGCAAAGAGTAACAGGACTAGAAACACAGTTAAGAATATGCCACCGAACGCAATTTCATTGAAAACGGCAGGAAGGACGACAAAAGCAATCCCGGGACCTTCATCGGGTTGAAAGCCCAGTGCATATACAGCGGGGAAAATGACCAATCCTGCAAGTAACGAGATAAAGATATTCAGACCTGACACACTGATGGCAGACCTTGGCATACTGTCATTCTTCGACAGATAAGAGGCATATGTCACCATGACGGACAGACCCACGGTCAATGCAAAGAATGCCTGTCCGAGAGCAAGTAACACCGTCTCTCCATTCAAATAACTCCAATCAGGAAGTAACAGGAAGCGGACACCTTCCATCGCTCCTTCAAGCGTTAGGGACCTGATCACTAAAATGATAAATAGGATGAATAATGCCGGCATCATATAGCGACTTGCACGTTCGATGCCTTTTTGAATGCCGCCTTGTACGACAAGAACGGTCATGACGATGAAGGCAAACTGTGCAATCAGCACTTCCTTAGGGTTCGCTATGATACTTTCAAATAACGCCCCATATTGTTGTTGCGTCTTGCCGATCAGGGAACCGGTCACACTTCTTCCTAAATAAGAAAGAATCCATCCGCCAACCACACTGTAAAAGGATAGGATGATAAACGATACCACTGTTCCCAAGTATCCGATCCAGTGCCATTTCGAATTCGGGGCCAGTATTTTATATGAAGTGACAGCATCTGCTCCTGCGCGCCTTCCGATGACAAACTCAGCGAGAAGAATGGGGGCACCGATTAAGACAGTAAATAGAATAAAGAGCAAGAAGAAAACACCCCCGCCATTCGCACCGGCCATATAAGGGAATTTCCAGATGGCGCCGAGGCCGATGGCAGAACCTGCCGCTGCCAGAATAAATCCAATCTTAGAAGTCCATTGATCTTTCTTGGCCATAATAATATCCTCCTCTCAAAAAATAAGATTTTTCAATCGTACTATGTTTTAGATGCCCTGTACACCGGATTTTTTAATTTTCAATAAATGGGGTAAAGGATAGGAAACGAATGAAATAAGGGAAGGTATGTAAACAGTAGTTTTAGATTTCCAATTATTATGTATGAAAACGCTTCATTTCATTACTTTTTAACTAATTTTTAGAAAAGTAGTCAAAAAGATGTTAAATAGGCTGGAAATTTTCTCAAGATGTAGTATACTAATTGTAACAAAACGTTCACAAATTATTCTTTTTTTCGCCACAATTGAAAGCGTTTACTAAAGAATTGGAGGAATGGAAATGGATGTCTTTCTTGTATACCTATTCGTCGCAACGGCAACACCGCTATTTCTTTGGGTCGAGCATCGTAAATGGGCTGTTCTTCACATCCCATTCGTTATAGCGTTATGGTCAGTATTTATCTACTATGTAGCCGTACCTGAACTCGGTGGCTGGGGACATGTAACCCTTTGGGGGCTTTTTGTCGCAAACCTTGCTTTCGCCCATATCGCAGCCTTCATGTTATATGCTCTCCCTTTCATTCAAAGACAAAAGAAAAAAAGATCAAAGACTGTCAGGGATTTTTAAGTCCAGCCCATTTGGTATTGGGTTGGGCTTTTTTTTGCTGTTTTCGCAAAGATTGTTGCTATTCTCATACAAATTAAGATTTACGATGCTCTGTCATTTAAGTTGTGGTGCAGGAGGGTGAAGGGAACTGCTCCGCTTTCCACGGACGTTCGGCCGAGCCTCCTCAGCAAAAACCGCTTCCGGGGTCTCGGCACG
>NZ_JAXBLY010000034.1:0-22690 GCF_033963925.1 Rossellomorea sp. YZS02
GAGTTAGATTTTTATCAAATCACTCGTTCGGATTTTTCTTTATCTGAAACCCTTTTGTCCCAGCCTCTTTCTTTTTACTTATTTTCAGTATAGGGGGGTTCTTCGTTTACATCAGGGTCGGCATGAACAGGGTGTGAACCTGGTTCCTGTCGCGGTATATCCTGATGGAGGGATTTATTTTCATAATTGAAGGCACTATAATAGCGTTGGCCTTCTTCCCACGGGGTGCTTTTGTTTTCGACAGGGGTATGCTTTCCTCTTGGAGAACCATAGGGACCTTCGGGAAGGGTTTCAGGTACGATGAAATTGCGGTACGTTTCTACATTTGAGAAATCACTGTATACTTCTTCCTCTTTATCCTTGTAGTCGCGTTTTTTACTCATTTGATCTCCCACCTTTCATACCATTAGTATGTGAGGGGGAGATGGAGTTCATTCTCTCGGGAGCAATTGATTAAAGGATAATTTCACCCAAAAAGTCCCTTAATTCTTCTGCTTCTTCATCTGTTAATTTAAATACACTTTCTATATAGCCGGGTTCATCCAGGTCATCCCTTCCCATAATGGCAAAACGATTGCCTTGAAGGTCCAGTACTAATGATTTCCCGTAATACCGTTCCGTCTGAGTAATGGCCAGGTCATACCGTTGACTTTCCCCCATGAAACTTACGAACCGGGTTTTAGTGTTTTCCATATCATCATATAAATAAAAGCGTTCACTCATCACGATGTCCTCCTCTTTTTCTGCTCATTTCATCATACCAAACCAGAGCGGGAATTGCAGGATGTATCTGTATGATGCAGAAATTATGTTAAAATAAAGTGTGAGGATTTTGTCCAAGAAAGAGGTGTGCATCATGTATTTTGTAGACAGGGAAAAGATTGAAGAAATTCTGGTCTATATGAGTGAGCAGCTTACGATTGTCAGTCGTCAGGAGCAGTGGAACTCTACATTAGAAAAGCTTGCACTGGAGAGGAGTGCCCACGTCATTATAGAATCCATTCTGGATGTTGGAAACAGCATGATCGATGGATTTATCATGAGGGATCCCGGCAGCTATGAGGATATCATTGACATTCTCCTTGATGAGAAGGTGATCACTGACAGCATGAGTGAAGACCTTAAACGTCTCGTCGAGCAGCGGAAACGACTGGTCCAGGATTACACATGTGTTGATCACGAAAAGTTACATACAATCTTACATGAAGTGTCCGAAACGCTGAACCAATTCCCAACACAGGTCCGAAACTACCTGGAAAACGAACTGGGTCCTGTATCGGCATTTAAAAATTAAGAGTATTTGACAGCGCTTTCTATTTAGGGGCGCTGTCTTATTTTTCATTCAATGCCATACTGAATAATGGATATACTAAACATAACGTTATGGAGGTACTACAAGATGAAAGAATATAAAGGATATTTAATCGATCTCGATGGGACGATGTATAAAGGGAAAGAGAAGATCGAGGAAGCCGGTGACTTTGTAAGACGATTGCAGGAAAAAGGCTTACCTTATCTGTTCGTCACAAATAATTCTTCGCGGAGACCTGAGCAGGTAGCTGAGAAGTTGCGTTCATTTGACATCCCGGCAGAGAAGGAACAAGTATTTACAACATCCATGGCGACTGCTCAGTATATGGCGAAAGAAAAGCCGAACGGGACTGCCTATGTCATTGGTGAGGAAGGGATACGGTCTGCCCTTGAAGAAAACGGCATTATGTTTCAGGAAGATAAACCTGATTTCGTTGTGGTGGGCATCGACCGTGAGATCAATTATGAGAAGCTGTCACTCGCTTGCTTGGGAGTGAGGAATGGGGCCACGTTCATTTCAACGAATGGGGACATCGCGATTCCGACAGAGCGGGGGCTGCTTCCTGGGAATGGTTCCTTGACCTCTGTGGTGACCGTGTCCACTCAGACAGATCCGATTTTTATAGGAAAGCCGGAGTCCATCATCATGGAACAGGCACTATCTGTCCTGGGCGTGCAGAAGGAAGATACGCTGATGGTTGGAGATAATTATGACACGGATATTCTGGCTGGAATAAAAGCAGGGCTCGATACCTTGCTTGTTCATACAGGTGTCACAACGAAAGAGGCATTAAGTAAAAAGCATATTCAGCCAACCTATACAATTGAAACATTGGACCAATGGGATATATAATAACCAAAAAATATGGAGGCTGCAATGCAGCCCCCACATCTTTATTAGCCCTGCTGAGTACTCAAATAGAAAAAATGTCTTAAATTAGTAACATATTCATAATAGACAACACACGTCTGTATAAGTAAAATAGAACTAGTGTGAAAAGAAGTAAGCAAAATACTATTTATACTTCAGGGGACCTTTGTCACGGTCCTTTTCGCTAACAATATTTCCGCCTCTATAGCTATTGTTGAAAGTATGGTAGTAAGAACGTAAATTATACTCCTATTGTATTATGTGGTTTTCCTCTAACTAACTTTAATCTTTCCAATATTTGAGTACTCAGAAGGACCAGAAAACAGAAACTGAAGAGAGAAAGTAAAGATTTTTTCGATTTTTTTAAAAAATATTTAAGAATTAAGTGTAAAGGTATAAAACTAGGGTAAACATCAAAGGTAGTAGGGGACTATTAGCATTGATACCTTTTCAATTTCTAACTATTCTTTACGAATGCAAACAACTTTAAGAATGAAAGTCACTGTTTCTTAGCTTGATTTTCGAAACATTCCACGTCATTTCTAAAGAATTTTTAAAAGGGTAGTGAGGTAATGAGTATTACAGTTACAGGACTTGTCGGAAAGAAAATAAGGCACCATAGAAGAGCGAAAGAAATCACTATACAAGAATTAAGTCACAAATGTGGATTGACGGTCAATTATATTTCGTTGATTGAAAAGGGAGAGGCAAACCCTTCCCTGAACAAGCTGAATGCCATTGTATGTGCTCTTGATGTTCAGTGGGAAGACATTATGCCGACTTGTGAGGAACACGAAGACATCTACAATCAAACGATTCTTTAATGAACTAATTTTCTCTTTTTAATTTCTTGTTCGATCAGTATGATGAATTCATTACTGAGTTTTAACTGTTTTGCTTTTTCATAAGCATCGATCAGGGCTTTGTCACTCAGGAGCCGGATAAGAATTCACCTCAATTATTTTCAAACGTATGTATGGTTGGGTGGAACTTGTATACTCCAATGGTAGTGAGAGCCTTTATTCGGTGTGTATATTTTTTTTTGAATGTTCTGGGTACAATTATATTAAATATAATTACAACTATAATTGTAATTATATAAAATTATCCACTGATATGCAATCCTAAAGTTAGTTAAATGGATCTATTTATTCTTACTGTATAGTCATTTAGGGCAGATCGTATTATTTACCTTGTGTACTTTTTTTATCACTAAAAAATCAGACGACTCTGTCGTCTGATTTGGATACTTATTTCCTTCATTCTGAACATTTTGCCCTGTGTGCCAAACGGCTTGATGCGGCGGCTGCAATGGCGCCCACAATATCATCAAGGAAAGTATGGCACATTCCCGAAGATTTATCATTCAATTTCTCCAGTATCCCCGGTTTTTGCTTATCGATGTATCCGTAGTTTGTAAATCCAATCGAACCATATACATTCACAATGGAAAATGCCAGGATTTCATCCACACCGTATAAGCCCTCATCCACTTCTACAATCGCCTGCAGGGGCTCCATCAGCATTTTTTTCTCAGCTAATATATCAAGTTGAATGCCTGTCAGGATCGCATTCTGTACTTCACGCTTCGTTAACACACGCTCAACGTTATAAATACATTCCTTAAGTTCAAGATCAGGATGATACTTTTGTTGAAGGTACATGACTAATTGAGCGATATCTTCTATTTCCACTCCTCTTTCCTGCAGCCATTTACGTGCGGTACTTTCTAATAAATCCATTGATTCCTTATCCTTCATCCTATTCACCTTTTTCTTTGAAAGATTATATAACCCCTATTTCGATTAGACGAAGCCTTGTTTTACTCATATGATTCCCTTTTGGAAAATAGACATAATAATAGCTTCTATTCTCATTCTTGCCCATCTCTGGTTTTGGATATTCATGAATGGATCGGTTTAGTCGTTCTCCAACTATATAGAGAGAAGGTTATATACGAATGGCGAAAAAGAACGGTCATTATAGATAGGAGAGGTCTGTATGTCTCAAGAGATTCTGAATAAACATTTTGGGTTGCATCCTGAGCGGGCATTCTACGATGGAATGATGGATCGATATATGGTTGGGGGATTAGTATATAGTATTGTAGGCGTATCAAATATGGAACAGGAAACCCTGGTGGAACTTTACAAATTGGCTGAGCATCTAAAAAGTGCAGGAGATCGCCATGTTTCCACCTTTGTCCAGAGTAACGAAGGAAGATTCCTCGTTGTGGAAAAGGATAAAGACTATGTCGTCCTCAGAAATGAAAGCCTCCAGTCCCCACCTGACAAGAAGCTTGGCAGAAAGCTTAGTAAATTTCACTACAGGGGACGGACCTATGAAGAAAAGGTAGAAAAGATCAATCGCATGGGGCAGTGGAAGGGGCTGTGGGAAAAGAGGCTGGCTCAGTTGGAAAAGGCGTATTATCAGGTCATTCAGGATCAGCCTGCTGATGAATTTGAACGCCGGTTTGTGGAAAGCTATCCGTATTATAGTGCTTTGTCCGAGAACGCCATACAGTATCTGGTCGACACGGAACTGGATGAAGACCCGACGCCAGAGGACGCAGGCACGATTTGCCATGAACGGTTCCTTGAGTCCACCTGGGGGACGGAAGTGTGCATTCATTTTCCGTTTCAATGGGTATTCGATCACTGTACCCGGGACATAGCAGAATGGGTAAGGGAACGATATTTCATGAGGAGCCAAACATTTCATCCGGAGCTCCAGCAATTTATGAAAGAGTATGAATCGGTTACACCCCTTTCGCCATTTTCATGGCGGCTCCTGTATTCCCGGCTTTTATTCCCGCTGCATTATTTCGAGTGCGTAGAGGAGTATTACATTTCACAATCGGAGCAGAAGAAAAAGACGGTTGAAGAGAAGCTTGAGAGATATTTGAGAAATTCTCATCAGTACGAATCGTTTCTGTCTGATTTTTATCATCTGTCGGAGGTACCCGTTAAGAAATGGGGGATTCCTCTTATCGCCTGGTTATAACCCCTGCCCTTTAATGAGTGGGACCTTCGCTTTTATGCTAAACTGAAAAAAAGAAGTGAAGGTGGGGAATACATATGAAGCCATACGTCTATGTGACAAGAAAATTGCCGGAGTCCGTCATCGATCCGTTACGGGAAGATTTCAAGGTGGAGATGTGGGATCGGGAGGATGCACCTGTGCCAAGGAATATCCTCCTTGATAAAGCAGAGAAAGCTTCAGCATTACTGACCATGCTGTCGGACAAGGTCGACCGGGAGCTCTTACAGAGAGCAAGCTCCTTGAAGGTTGTATCCAACCTTGCAGTCGGCTATGACAATATAGATGTTGAAGCGGCAAAGGAAAAAGGGATCACCATTACGAATACGCCTGATGTATTGACAGAAACCACGGCCGACTTAACATTTGCCTTATTAATGGCTGTTGCAAGAAGGGTTGTTGAAGCCGACAGATATATAAAAGAAGGAAACTGGAAAAGCTGGTCACCCCTTCTCCTTGCAGGCACCGATATTCATCACAAAACCATGGGGATTGTCGGTATGGGAAGTATAGGTGAAGCTGTGGCGAGAAGGGCGAAAGGGTTCAATATGGATGTATTATACTACAATCGCTCCAGAAAGCCCGAAGCAGAAACTGGCATCGGAGTAAGGTATGCTCCATTCGAAGAGCTTCTTGCTCAATCGGATTTCGTTGTCATCCTTGCACCTCTGAGTCCTGACACAGAAGGGATGTTTCAGGAAGAGCAGTTTAAAATAATGAAGGATACATCGATGCTCATCAATGCAGCGCGGGGCCCTATCGTCAACGAAGATGCACTCGTACAGGCATTAAAAAGGGGGGACATCAGAGGAGCCGGATTGGATGTATTTGAAATCGAACCCATCAGTAAAGATCATCCTCTACTAAAGTTCGATCGAGTGGTCGCGCTTCCCCATATCGGAAGCTCTTCTCAGGATACCCGGAATAATATGATGACGCTTTGCGTGGAGAATATCAAAGCCGTTCTAAACGGAGACGGTCCGAAAACAGCGGTGAAGTAAAAGAAAAGCCTGAAATCCCTTGGTGGGATTTCAGGCTTTTAACATGCATTAGAATACTTGCTCTACTTCAACGATCCCAGGAACTTCTTCCACTAATGCGCGTTCGATTCCTGCTTTTAATGTGATGGTTGAACTTGGGCAGCTTCCACATGCACCAAGTAAGCGTAATTTCACAATGCCATCTTCAACGTCTACAAGTTCACAGTCTCCACCATCGCGAAGTAGGAACGGACGTAATTTATCTAATACTTCCTGAACGGGTGCAATCATTTCGTTTTCAGCCATAATTATCTACTCCTTTCCTTATTATCTATTATAATGACATATTCGCAAAAAATCTATCAACCTGCAAACGATTGGGCGCATCTTTTTCAAGAAATGTTTCCCATGCCAAGAAAATCTCATAATATGGTTCCAACCTTCCTGGTTTTTTTGTAAAATAAACAAAAGAAGAAACTAAGGGGAGAATCATATGGAGCGTAAGCCGGTTGAACTTCATGTTTATGGGGCGGAAATACTCTGTCCAAGCTGTGTAAACTTACCATCATCGAAAGAAACATATGAATGGCTGGAGGCTGCTGTGAGCAGGAAATATCCGAATCAGCCATTTATGATTAAATATGTGGACATTCACAATCCACCAGAAGAAGAATCTGTCAAACAGTTTGCCACAAGGGTGATTGAGGAAGATATGTTCTATCCGGTTGTTCTGTTGGAAGGAACTATTGTCGGAGAAGGAAACCCCCGCTTGAAGACGATTTACTCAGAACTTGAGAAATATGGATATAAGGCAGTTTAAGCCCTGAATTAGCCAATTTCATTTAAAGGAAATTGGCCTTTTTTATGTGTAACAGGCTCATGAATTGAAGCAACACCTTCATTATTATAAACTAATTAAGTAGACTGACTAGTCAGTTAATTAAAGGGGGTATATGATGAATTCGTTTGAATCTGTATTTCAGTCCAACTTTAAAAGCGGGGCATACTCATTTTATTCTCATTTGAGAGAAACGGAACCAGTATTCGCTGCTTGGGAAGGTGGAGAGCATACAACCTGGATCGTGTCTGGATATGAAGATGTGTTAGAACTATTAAAGACCCAATCGTTTATTAAAAATCAATCAAAGGTGTTTCCCGATTCAGAGCAAACCAACGATTTGCCTCTGGAGGCAAGGGTGTTCCAGCATATGATGCTCGATGTGGATCCACCTGACCATACACGGCTGAGAAAACTTGTACAGCCTTATTTCAATCCAAAACGGATACAGGAGCTTTCGCCCAGGATCGAGGCTGTTGCCGATCAACTGATCGATGAAATGAAGATGACAGAAGGCCCGGTAGACCTGATTAATGAGTTTGCCTTTCCCCTTCCTATCATCGTCATCTCCGAACTTCTTGGGGTACCGTCGGAGGATCGTGAAAAGTTCAGGCGTTGGTCCAACACCATTGTATCTGCATCTGACAATATGAGCGCTGATTTTCAAGGGGATGTAAGAGAATTTATCGAATACTTGACGCTTCTCTTTAAGGATAAGAAAGAAAATCCAAAGGAGGATTTGATTTCGAATTTGATCCTGCATGAGGAAGAAGGGGAACAGCTAACGGAAGATGAACTGTATTCGATGATCGTTCTTCTCATTATTGCTGGCCATGAAACAACTGTTAACCTGATTGGGAACGGGATGTATGCCCTCTTTGAACATCCACGCCAATTAGAGAAGCTGAGGAAGGATCACACTCTCATTGAGACGGCAATCGAAGAATCACTTCGTTTCTATAGTCCGGTTGATTTCTCTACAGCAAGGTGGTCTGCTGACGACATGGATTTCAAGGGAAAAAGCATCAAGAAAGGAGACATGGTGCTTGCTTCCATTTCTTCTGCCAACCGTGATGAAAGAAAATTTGAAGGTGCGGACACGTTCGATGTGACACGGAAGCCGAATCCTCATATGGCCTTCGGATATGGCATTCATTTCTGTTTAGGAGCGCCCCTTGCACGACTAGAAGGAAAGATAGCCTTTGAGAAACTGCTAAGAGCCTTTCCAAACATGACAATGGCCGGAAGTTCTGATGAATCGAATTGGAGGGACATGTTCCTGCTTAGAGGACTAAAGGAACTGCCCGTACATCTATATGCATAAGTAAATAGATAAAAGAAGAACCCCTACTGTTGGTAGTAGGGGTTGTTTTATCATCCATTATGATATTTATACATCCACAACACACCGGATTTCAACAAGCGGGCAACCCGTCCAGTGATGGAGCGTTCATTCACAAGTCCGAAACCGTGTTTCTTTCCAAGTGAGCCAAGAATCCCTTTTAACTTGATCTTCGGTAATTCTGCAGGGAGCTCTTCGTTGTTCCAGCGTTTCAGTAGTATCGTTACAATTTGTTCTGCTTGTCCTTCAGCCAGTTGGGCACTTGGGGCTTGAGGAAGGCTAGCGCAGTCCCCTACGACGTATACATGTTCATCCTGGGGAAGGTTGTGGTACTTTGTCAGGGTGACGCGACCGCTTGCATCCTTCTCCACGTCCATGTCACGAACGACCTTGCTTGGCTGGATTCCCGCGGTCCAAACGATGGCATCGCAGAAAATCTGCTCTTCGTGGTTATGTAACGTGTTGGGTTCCACTTTCGTGATATTGGAATTGTTCACGATTTCCACGCCGTTTTCATCAAACCAGCCGTGAACGTAAGCGCTTAGACGTTCAGGAAAGGCATTAAGAATACGCGGTCCACGGTCAAATAGCTTAATCTTCAGGTCCGAACGGCTTTCCCGAAGCTCACTGGCAAGTTCAATACCGCTTAATCCGGCTCCGACGATTCCGACAACGGAACCTGCAGGAAGGTTACACAGTGTTTGATACGTCTTACGGGACCTTTCAATCGTTTGAATCGAGAAAGTATGTTCGTCAGCACCCGGGACATTATGATATTTGTCCTCACACCCGAGACCGATGACAAGGTCATCATAAGGTACGGGATCCTGATCTTTCATCCGGACGAGTTTATTTTCCATATCAACGCCTGAGATATCTCCGTATACATAGGATAAACGGGCATGTTCCGGGAAGGATACGCGTACATGTTGATCTGAAATCGTACCCGCAGCCAAAGCATAATATTCTGTCTTCAGACAGTGATAAGGATTTCGGTCAATCAGGGTAATCGATACATCTTCAGGTAATTGGTTGGGTAATAAGCGAAGAAGGACGCGCATGTTGCCGTATCCTCCGCCAAGCAGCACTAATTGTTTCATGAAAATTTCCCCTTTTGCACTCTACATTATTGTTGAAATAGTGTGTTTGTATATGATTTATATCCCTATAAAGATCAGGGACAGGATTCAAAGGACATCCACGCCGAAACGGGTCCTGACAAAGTAAGCATTTTCAATATTAGACATATTTCAAGTAAATTCTACATTAATAAACCTATTAACATTAAAAGTATATCGAAATACAGGTGTTTTCACAACAGAAATAAGCGAAAATGTTCACAATCTGTTATACCATTACATGGAATGCAAATCATTGACGAGTGTCATAAAAAAAGGTAGCATAACAAAGAGTAGTGAGGTGATGGAATTGAAACCTATTATTGAATTTTGTATAAGCAATCTTGCTAGCGGTGCGCAAAAAGCGCTTGAAATATTGGAAAGAGACCCGAACCTTGATGTCATTGAGTACGGATGCCTGGGTTACTGCGGAAAATGCGCACAATCCTTCTATGCTCTCGTCAATGGGGAAGTCGTTACAGGTGACACACCTGAAGAACTCGTGGATGAGATCTATCAATTCCTTGAAGACAACCCGATGTTCTAATGTAAAGCCGGTTTAGCCGGCTTATTTTTTTTGTGTTTTTTTGGAGGATTTTTACAATATGTGAGAGAATGACTAGATGAGACAGTCAGAAAGGGTGAGGAGATCATTCGTTATTTTCAAGGAGTCATGCAGATGAACCTTAAGGTGCGGGACATGAAAGAGTCGAAAAGATGGTATACGGAAGTTCTAGGTCTTAAAGTACATAAAGATTATGGTACAACCGTGGTTTTTTCCTTTGGTGAAGAAATGTCGGCGGCTCTTTGCTTGATTGAAACAGGCGAGGCGGTCATTAGCGGGGAGACTTATCCGGTCTTACAAATATCTGAAGAGTACAAAGATGTTCTTTATAAGAATCTCGTGGAAAAAGGTGTAAGGGTGGAAAGCAATCCCGGACATCTTAGTCATTTTAAGTTCTATGATCCAGACGGGAATATGCTTGAGGCCTATTGTCCTGGGATATATGAAAAAAACTAGTGGACGCTTCCACTAGTTTTTTCATATGGATTTTGTTTCTTTATACACTTCCCGCATTTCGTACCATCGTTCTCTGGCCATTTCGATGATTTTTGGTTCGGTAGAGAGGTGCTGTTTACTGATCACCCGGGACAGATACGCAACCGACTCATTGATTTTATCCTGTCTTCTCAATAATTCAGCGATTAAATAAAGGAGCTTTGTCTCTGACATCAAAGAACCTGATGCGTTATCAGTCAAATAGGAGTCTATGTATTCATGTGTAGCGAGATTAATGAAGCGTCTTTCCTGATCTCCTTCCCCGATTTTGCGATATAGCCAGGCTGTCCGAAGGTATAAACCTGCAATGGTCATTTTTTTCTCTTTCTTGATCAAGGCGCAATAAGCCGCCAGTTTATAAGTGTTGATCGCGTCTTCATATGACCTGATCTTTCCATAATCCTGAGGTTTCCAGTGCAGACTGATTTTCTCTTCCAACTCAGCTTTCAGGACAGGAGGAATGTATGCCGTGAAATCATCTGTATATGAAAATCCACACCCTGGACAAACCGCCACGTTATAGAGCAGAGGATTTACATCGTCGGACTCGTACAAGGGACAAAAGTCGCTATCGTACCCTGACAGTTTCACAAAGCGGGAACGGATCCGCGTGGTACTGTAGGAGTGTTTACAAGAGAGACACTGTGTCTTCTTATCATAAAAGGGGGTCACAACCGTCATGTATATCACCTCGTAATCGGGACTATTTACCTTATTATACCTTGATGGAAGGTGGGTGGACCACTATTTTTTTGATTTTTTAAGTAAAAGGTCACAATTCGTTTGAATATTCTTAAATATTTACTTCCAAACGTCACCAAAGCCCCTTTGGTTGAGTAGTAAAATAGAAAGGAGTATACTAAGTAGTAAGAAATGAAAAGGTTGGGGGTGTAATGAATGAGTGAAGTTGTCATTCTAACAGAAGCTGCTGCCCTTCAGATAAAGGATATGATGAAGGAGCATGACGAAACAGATGCCATGTTACGTGTAGCGGTGAAAGGGGGAGGCTGCAGCGGCCTTTCTTACGGTATGGGATTCGAACATGACGTGCAGGATGGGGATACCACGACGGAGCAGCATGGAATCAAGCTGGTCGTGGCAAAAAATGATGCTGCCATCCTGAACGGTACAAAAATAGATTACAAGCAGTCCATGATGGGCGGCGGGTTCACGATCGACAATCCGAACGCCATCGCTTCATGCGGGTGCGGATCATCATTCGTGACGGCGACGAATAAGGGTACGCCGGAAAATTGCTAAACATAAAAAGGGACGGACCTCGGTTTACGAGGTCCGTCCCTTTTGAAATATTAATGAATATTCTTCAATGCTTCTTCGACAGGTGTGTCTCCGCTGAGTATTTCAAATACTTTATGGTTCGTTTCTTCGATGGTTAAAGAGTCAACAAGTACTTTTGCTACGTCTGCACGGGAAATGTCGCTGCTTTTATCCGTGATGCTTGAAGCCGCTGTAATCTTACCGGTGGCATCATCGAAGGAAAGGGCTCCCGGGCGTACGATGGTGTAATTCAAGCCGCTTTCTTTCAAGTGAGCATCCGCTGCACCTTTTGCCTTTAAGTAAAATTGCAATTCTTCAGGACCGCTTGAAGGATTATCGGCACCCATGGAGCTAAGCATCACAAAACGCTCGATGCCCATTTTCTTCGCATAATCCACTGCTTTCTTAGCGCCTTCCTGGTCGATCGCGAGAGTTTTATCATCTCCCGTAGATCCGCCGCTTCCGGCCGCGAAAATCACGGCATTCACATTCTCAAGGGCATACGAAAAGTCCTGTTCAAGATCGGCTACGATGGGTCTTGCCCCCAGGTCTTCCATTTCCTTGGCCTGTTCCGTTTTGCGAATCATGGCCCTGACGAAATGCTGGCTGCTGTTCGAGAGCTCTTTCACTATATGACGGCCAGTGTGACCGTTCGCTCCTATTACTAACACGTTCATTTTCTACATCATCCTTTATCTGAGTTTTTTGTCCTATTATTGGTCTACCCATTCAGGGTGAAAATAAACAAAACACTTGGTAAAGGAAGGTACGGTACCCGGGAGGTCCGTTAATTTTTTGATTGGATATTCTTCTTCATAAGAAAAGCAATCTCCCGACTGTTATCTTGATGAATTTGTTCAAGGTGCTCTATCACGCGCTGTTGTCTTTCCAGGGGGTGATTCTGACTCAGCTTGGCTTTTCCTTCAATGGACCGTATGGGGATTTTAAACCCGACAATCCCTTTTCGTAAACCGGTCTGGACCTTTTCATCGACATCGTCCAGTGAATATGGACTATCGGCATGCTCATAATTCTTTACAAGTGACGAAAGGGAACCGATAACCTCGGATTCATCCTCCAACAATTCAAGATTCCCATATACATGTACAGCCACATAATTCCAGGTAGGGACGGTTTGGTCGGTTTCATACCATGAAGGGGAGATGTATGCATGGGGCCCCTGGAAGACAATGAGCATTTCCTGACCGACGCTCTCACGCCACTGGGGATTGGCTTTGGCAAAATGTCCATAAAGACAATGGTTTTCCCTGTCTAACAAGAGAGGTAAATGGGTCGCAAAGGGCTTACCACTGTGCTGAGAAAAAAGGATGGCGAAACTATTTTCCTCTATGATTGAAAATAGCGTTTCTTGATCTTGAATGATGAATTCTTTCGGGATGTACATGGAATCCTCTCTTTTTTATGAAAAAGAGGCTCAGGAATCAATATCCCAAGCCTCCTGAATAAGAGCATGATGATCAATCTGTAAACATGGACGTACTGTGCATAGGCTGCACCCTTGCTTTTGGATCCATATATGCTTTCGCATTATTGACTGCAGTCGGGGCTTCTCCAAAACCGCTGGCAATGAGCTTGACTTTACCATCATACGTGCTGATATCACCAGCTGCATAAATGCCTGGGATATTCGTTTCCATTCTGGAATTGACGACAATGGAATTCTTCTCTATTTCAAGGCCCCAATCTTTTATCGGACCAAGGGATGAAACAAAGCCGAAGTTCACGATTAACTCATCAAGGTCGATAATTTCTTTTTCGTCCCCCTTCGTTTCCTCCAGTACGAGCTGATTGATTTTATCTTCATCAACAACCAATTCAGAAGGGACGAAAGGTGTCTTCAATTCAACTGATGAGTTGTGTAAATTCTCCACACTATGCTCGTGTGCCCGGAACTTATCACGTCTGTGTACAAGGTAAACCTTTTCAGCAACAGGCTCAAGCATCAGGGCCCAGTCGACTGCCGAGTCACCGCCGCCGCAAATGACGACTTTCTTATCCCGGAAGTGCTCCAGGTTATCAACGAAATAATGAAGATTCTTTCCTTCGAACCGGGGCGCATGTTCGAGTTCCAACCTGCGTGGCTGAAATGCGCCGTTTCCTGCCGTGATGATGATGGTCTTCGAGAAGTGGACTTCTTTATCCGTTGTAAGCTTGAACATGCCATCAGCCTGTTTCTCGACACCTTCCACCGCCTGCTCCAGACAGATCGTCGTTTCGAATTTAGCCATTTGTTCCTTGAGATTATTAACAAGATCCTGGGCTTTCACTTTAGGAAAACCGGCAACATCATATATGTATTTTTCCGGATATAAAGTAGCCAGCTGGCCACCGAGTTGTGGTAAGCTTTCGATGATCTTAACCGATGCTTTTCTCATACCGCCATAGAACGCCGTGAACAATCCCGTAGGACCGCCGCCTATGATCGTAATATCATACACTTTCTGATCTTCCTTCAATTTGACCCCTCCAACCATTTAGGTATGCTTCATTTTACTTTATTCTATCACACAGCTTTTGATTCTTCACAGTAATAGAAGTGATAAGTTCAGATAAATCAGACTTATATACGAAAGAGTCTGCGACTTTTGAATGATTCCAGGAAACATTTTTTAAATATTCTTAAGAATTCAATTTCCTATATATATCTTGAAAATGCCCGGCAAAAAGAATATTATGTAATGTAGACATATTGTTAAGAATTTATGACAATTTTCGCATAACTATGAAGTAGTTCGTGAAATTAGTCACATACTTTTGTTTTTATATTTTTTATACACTATTTTCCTCAAGAACCGAAGGGAAACATCGCGTTTGATTTGTTTTAGTTTCTTTTTTATAGGGAAAAAGATAATAGCATCAGATTGAACGGGATAAAAACGCATGATGTGGAGGACTCTAAGAGTATCCAAAGCAAATTTATCAAAAAAGGTGGATGTGATTCAGTTGAGAAAGCCAAGAATCGTTGTATTAGGTGCAGGTTACGGTGGATTAATGACGGTTACCCGTCTTCAAAAACAATTAGGTACAAATGAAGCAGAAATTATTTTAATTAATAAAAATGATTATCACTACGAAACCACTTGGTTACACGAAGCTTCTGCAGGTACTCTTCATCACGATCGTGTACGCTACGATGTAAAAGATGTTGTCAACACAAGCAAAGTCAACTTCTTACAATCTACTGTTGAAGACATCAAAGTAGAAGAGAAAAAGGTCATCACAGGTGACGGCGAAGTAGAATTCGATTACCTCGTTGTAGCACTGGGTGCAGAATCAGAAACATTCGGCATTCAAGGTCTTCATGAGCATGCATTCATGATTTCAAACATCAACTCTGCACGTCAAATCCGTGAGCACATTGAGTTACAATTTGCTACGTATAAGAACGAAGAAGAGAAGAACGATGAGCGTTTAACGATCGTTGTCGGTGGAGCTGGTTTCACTGGAATCGAATTCCTGGGTGAATTAGGTAACCGTGTTCCTGAGCTTTGTCATGAATATGATATCGATCGTAAGAAAGTACGTATTGTATGTGTGGAAGCTGCGCCAATGATCCTTCCAGGATTCGATCCTGAATTGGTGAAATATGCCCGTGCCAAGCTTGAGAAAAAAGGTGTTGAATTCCATATCGGAACTCCACTTAAAGAAGCAAAGGCAGACAGCGTACTCATCGCTAAAGGCGAAGACGAAGTGGAAGAAATCAAAGCTGGTACAATTGTATGGGCTGCAGGTGTTCGTGGTAACTCCATCATCGAAAAAGCAGGCATCGAAAACATGCGTGCCCGCGTCAAGATCAACAAAGATCTTCGCGCACCAGGACATGACAACATCTTCATCATCGGTGACTGTTCACTGATGATCAATGAAGAAACAGAGCGTCCATACCCGCCGACTGCACAAATCGCGATGCAGCAAGGTGAAGTGTGTGCACGTAACATCGCTTCTTTACTTCATGGTAAAGAAGAGCTTGAATTATTCACTCCAGACATTAAAGGAACAGTATGTTCACTAGGTGAAGATGACGCGATCGGTGTCGTTTACGGTAAGAAAATCACTGGAACAAAAGCTTCCTTCATGAAGAAGGTCGTTGATAACCGTGCTCTTTACATGGTTGGCGGACCATCACTTGTCTTCAAAAAAGGAAAGTTCAAGTTCTTTTAAGCCTTAAATGAATCAAATTAAAGCAGGGTGGATTCCACTCTGCTTTTTTTTATGGGAAAATGTAGAGGGGGTGCTTATCGTGAAAAGGGGAAAAGTTTGGCTGGCCGTTGCAGGGCTGATCATCGATGAAAATGGTAAATGGCTTGTAGTGAAAAAGAAGTACAGCGGATTAAAAGGTATGTGGTCACTACCGGCAGGGTTTGTAAATCCAGGAGAATCAGTGGACGAAGCGGTAGTGAGAGAAGTGAAAGAAGAAACAGGATTACATACAACGATCAAGGGTATTATAGGCGTTCGGTCAGGGGTCATCCAGCATGATATTAGTGACAATATGATGATCTTTCTGTTGGAAAACAAGGAAACTTCTTCAATTGAAATAGAAGAAAAAGAGTTGTGGGATGTTGGGTGGAAGTCACCTCAAGAATTATTGAAAGATGATCAAACATCCGTTATGGTCCATGAGATGATCAAACGACTGTCATCTCAGAACGGGTTAAATATGATTGAAGGTATCAATCCGGGAGATCAATTTGCATACACACGCTACAACTTATTTTTATAAAATTCTGTAAATTTTAAGAAAAAAAGAGATAATGAAAGAAAAACATAAATGTATTCGCTTTCTTAGAGGTACATCCCCTTTAGTGTCCCTTTTCTTTCTGAGAGATAGATGATATATTATCAGAAAATTAAGAAATTAAAGAAAAGGGAGAGGGAATTATGAGAGCTACTGCAAGTACTAAAACGAAATATTGTCTTTACTGTTCAGGAAAAGGATACTTTCAGTTAGTATTGGGTGGTTCTGAAACGTGTCCATGCTGCGGTGGCAGCGGGAAACAAAAATAAGCCTGATGGAATAGATCATCGAAGCAGACCTGTTTAAAAGGTCTGCTTTTTTAAGTTCGCAGGAAAAATAAGTTTATTTTGTGAATGAGCGACAAATCTTTCCTGAAAATATTGACGCTTACATTTCCCTCGGGGTACACTATTATTTAGTGTTTATGGAGGTGCAATAGATCAAATGCCTATACATGTAATGATTATTTCAATGCTTCTATTTTTTGTTCTATTTTTCGGAATAGGCTTTTTGCTGAATATGTTATTACGCATGACCTGGATCATGGCAATCATTTATCCGATTGTAGTCATTTTTATCGTGGACGAAGTTCGTTTTATAGATTATTTCAGAAATGCAGGAGAATCTTTTTCCGAGCTAGGGACAAGACTCAGCCATCTGGCAGCAGCTGACCTCGTCATCTTAGGAAGCGGCCTCGCCGGTGCCATCCTTTCCGGTATCGTAATGAGAATCTTAAGGGCAAAAGGATATCGCATGTTCTAACACCAACCGTTTGACCGGGACACCATCCCCGGGTTGAACGGTTTTTTTGTGGAGATTTATTTAAGAAAAAGATCCTCCCTCCCCGCGCGAATCTTGTGCCTGTAGCGGAAAGAAACGGTCCCCGTATTTACTTCAGTACCCATCGAAAATTCAGGCTATTAAAAGGTTGTTATTGAAGTGTTTTCTCCTAAAAAAACATCCGATTTAATTTTTTAATATTTAAACTATTCAACTATTTTATCAATTTATGCATATATCTCCACACCAATGGGAAGTATTAAGGGTGGGAGGAGTGAATGCATGAATCTGTTTAAAATTTGGACAAAGAGATTCGTAATGATCAGTCTGTTTATCCTGGCACTTGCAACGACTTTTCAATCAGTATCTGGTGTAGAGGCACAAACACTAAAGACCTGGTTGATGGAGAAGGGTGAAACTGATCAAACAACTCTGGATTATAAAGAGCATAAGACAAGCCCATTCAACTTGTCATTTAAGTTTCTTAAAAGGTTTACAGGCTACGAAACAAAGGTGTCAGCGAGTGCTTCTGTAAAACCTGCTACATTGGAAGAATCCGTAGATTGGGATCAATATACGAAACATACGGTTGTGGCGACCGGGTATACTGCCGGCGTCGAATCGACGGGGAAAGATCCGGGACATCCCCTCTATGGCATTACATATTCAGGAGTGAAAGTGAAGCGTGATCTGTACTCTACGATCGCAGCCGACACTTCCGTCTATCCTATCGGTACCATCCTGTTCATCCCTCATTATGGATATGGGGTTGTTGCAGACACAGGGAGCGCAATCAAAGGGAATAAATTGGACCTTTACTATGAGACCGTGGACGATGTCTATAATGAATGGGGCAAGCAGACACTGGACGTTTATGTGATCCAGATGGGTTCGGGTGAGCTATCGGAACAGCAATTAACGGCCTTGAATGAGAACAAGTCCATGCAAGTGTTCAGGCAACAGATCTTATCACCTGAAAAAGAATAATCGAAAGCACGCAGTTCCAATGTGAACAGCGTGCTTTTTCTATTAGCCTGCACTTTCCATCCGTGTTTGAACATCTGAAAAAGGGGAAGAGTAGAATTAGATTAGAAACTAAGAGGAGTGAATTGTATGAACAAAAGTCAATTAGACAAAATGAAGAACGGAAAAGGATTCATCGCTGCCCTTGACCAAAGCGGCGGCAGTACGCCGAAGGCACTGGCGGCATACGGTTTGCTTGAAGACTCTTATTCAAGTGAGGAAGAAATGTTTGATAAGGTCCATGAAATGCGGACACGAATCATCACGTCCCCGTCCTTCAGCCCTGACAGTATTCTGGGTGTCATCCTTTTCGAACAAACGATGGATAGCAAAATTGAAGGAAAATATACAGCGGATTATCTTGCTGATAAAGGAATCGTACCTTTCTTGAAAGTGGATAAGGGGCTTGCGGAAGAGGAAAATGGCGTTCAGCTTATGAAGCCGATCTCTGATCTGGAAGAGACTCTCCGTCGTGCCAATGAACGGGGGATTTTCGGTACGAAAATGCGCTCGGTCATCCATGAGCCAAATGAGAGTGGAATTAAAGAAGTCGTTCAGCAACAATTCGAAATTGGAAAACGCATCATCGAGGCTGGTTTAGTCCCAATCATTGAACCTGAAGTGAATATTCACAGTGAACAAAAGGAAAAATCCGAAGAGATTCTGAGTAATGAAATAATGGAACATTTGAATGGATTATCAGAAGAAGAAAACGTAATGCTGAAGCTTTCGATTCCAACAAAAGCGAATGCATTTAAAGAATTGGTCGAGCATCCTCGCGTTGTACGTGTCGTGGCGCTTTCAGGAGGCTACTCCCGCGAAGAAGCAAATGAGAAGCTGAGAGAAAATGATGGTGTGATTGCAAGCTTTTCCAGGGCTTTGGCAGCTGACTTGAATGCCAATCAAACGCAGGAAGAATTTGATGCAGCGTTGAAGAAAGCCGTAGATTCCATTTATGATGCGTCGGTCCATAAGAAATAGAAATGTATCGTATGATAAAAAGACAAGCCTGCTCACCTCCAAGGGAATGAGCAGGCTTGTTCTATATACCGCGATATAAATCAGGGTGCAGCAACCCTGCAAGCTTTACAGCTCCTTTTAGAAGAAGTGGCGATGGCCTGCAATAAAGGGCTTCTTCCAACACGAATATCTGGTCCTGTTGTACAGCCTGCAATTCACTCCAGCGGGGCCGCTTCTTTACGAGCTCCGGATTCATCCGGTCTTGCCGGACACCCACCCAGGCAAGGCAAATATAATCCGGTTTGCGCCTGACTACGTCTTCCCAATCGGTTTGCACACTTGCCAATTCTACATCATCAAACAGGTTCTTTGCACCGACCATTTCACTTAACTCGGTCAGCCAGTTGATCTTACCGGGGGTGAAGACCGGCTTTGGCCACCATTCCCAATAAAGGGAAGGAGGATGTGACACTTTCGCACCGATGGATTTTAAGCTATCTACAGTACTCATGAATTCCTTGCGACACTTTATGGCGTGTTCTCCGATTCCGCAAGCTTTCCCCACGGTTAAAAGATCATCCGCAATATCAGTGAAACTCTGAGGATTCAGCGTGATATGAGGGATTTTCCTTTTTTCAAGTTCTTCTATATTCTTTTCCATCCCGGGTACGCTTAATGACGAAAGCACCAGGTCCGGCTTCAATGACTCCAGTTTATCCATGTTGATGGACAAATCAGGTCCAAGCTGGGGAAGGGACTTTACCTCCCCAGGATAATCCGAATAATCATCGACGCCTACGAGGGCCGGTGTCAATCCAAGGTAGTCGATAATTTCTGTATTACTGGGACAAATGGAAACGATTCTCATGATCACACTCCTAGACAATAAAGAAATAATGAAGAAGAAGCGTCAGGATGATGCCAGAAAGTCCGCCAAAGAATACTTCAATGGGTTTATGCCCCAGTAATTCCTTTAGCTCTTTGCGCTTTTCCTGTTCAGGCTTATTTTGCCAGCCCTTTGCTTCTGACATGAATCTCTGGAAGTCCACCATCAATTGATTGAGCACGATGGCCTGTTCCCCGGCCTGTCTTCTGACGCCGGTAGCATCAAACATCGTGATGATGGCAAACATGGCGGACACGGCGAAAATGGGGGAAGAGAGTCCCACTTCAAGGGCCACTCCCGTTGATAATGCGGTCACGGCTGCTGAATGAGAGCTTGGCATCCCACCAGTCGATGTGATCAATGACCAATTCCATTCCCTCGTGGCGATAAATTGTATGGGAACTTTAACAAATTGAGCAAAAAAGATGGAAAATAAAGAAGCCCATAATGGAAAATTAAACAGTACTTCCATGCTGTGAAATGCCACCCTTTCAATTGTTTGAATAAAAATAATGTTCTCATTATATCATACCCTATTTACCATCGGTTTAACTTTGATGGGAGATTGTTAGAAAGTCGAAATAATGGGACATCTCCGTTATAATAAGGAGTGGAGGTGTCGGTAAACATGAAATTTTCTATTAATCAAAATGAAGTAACGACTGCAAGTGGGGAATGCCTGATTGTCGGAATTTACAATCAGCCAACATTTGAAGGTGAGCTGAAAGCACTCGATCACACATTTGAAGGCTATCTTACTCAGCTTGTGAAAGATGGAGACATTTCTGCTAAGCATAAGAAAGTGTCAAAGATACATACGTTTGGAAAGCTTGAAGCGAAAAGAGTGTTATTTGTAGGTCTTGGAAAGCAAAAAGAATTGACGTTTGATCGCTTAAAAGAGTCATTGGGTACTGCGTCGAAAGCATTAAAGGATATGAAAGTATCTTCGTTCTCTGTCTCACTCGATACATTTGTGTCTGATGAGATGATGGCAACGGATGTAGCCCATGCATTCATGGAAGCCTTTACGATGTCCACTTATGAGTTCCAGGGCTATAAGAAGAAATCGAATGAACCGGAAGTACATGTAGAAGCAATCGAATTTTTTACAAATGGAGATTCGAAAGAAGTAGAGACGGCATTACACATCGGTTCCGCCTTTGGTAATGGAGTAAACTCTGCACGTACACTGGTGAACACACCTGGCAATCTATTAACATCGACAAAGTTGGCAGAGTACGCCCTGGAATTAGCTGAAAGATACAACTTTGAAGTGGAGATCCTCGACAAAGAAGAGATGGAGCACCTTGGGATGGGCGCGCTTCTCGCTGTAAACCAGGGATCTGTGGAACCCCCGAAAATGATCGTCCTTAAGTACAACGGGAAAGAGGATTGGAAAGATGTGATCGGATTAGTCGGAAAAGGGATTACGTTTGATACAGGCGGCTACTCCCTTAAACCAAAGGATGGAATCGTGGGGATGAAAACCGACATGGGCGGCGCTGCGGCAGTACTCGGTGCCATGGAAATCATCGGTGAAATCAAACCGGAACAAAATGTGGTCGCCGTCATCCCTTCAACAGACAATATGGTGAGTGGCGCTGCATTCAAGCCTGATGATGTGATTACATCCATGAGCGGTAAAACCATTGAAGTGTTAAATACCGACGCTGAGGGGCGTCTGGCGTTAGCTGACGGTATGACCTATGCGAAGCATCAGGGAGCTAACTACTTAGTGGATGTTGCCACACTGACCGGTGGTGTCATCGTTGCCCTTGGTGAAGATAAAACGGGTGCCCTTACGAATAATGAAGCATTCTTCGAACAGGTGTTGGAAGCTTCAGGTGAGTCAGGTGAATATATTTGGCAGCTTCCTTATACGGAAAATGATAAAAAGCGTGTACGGGGAAGCGATATTGCCGACTTGAACAACTCACCTGGCCGCGCGGGGCATGCCATCATGGGTGGAGCCTTCGTCGGGGAATTTGCAGAAGGTCTGCCTTGGGTACACCTTGATATTGCAGGAACGGCTACGACCAAAGGAAGCCATGATCTGGGTCCTTCAGGTGCAACGGGCGTCATGGCTAGGACGCTTGCACTACTGGTCGAACGTTTTGAGCCTTTAGAGAAGTAAGTACGATTGGAGAGTCTTTTTTCAGTGCCTGAGTAAGGGAGGTGCTGGGAGAAGGCTTTTTTTGTTGTGAGATTTGTAGATGAAGGGGGGGAGATGGGAGTGGTAGGTGATAAATGGTAAAAGACGCAATTAGGGCTGGGGAGGACGCAATTAAGTTAGAAAATGACGCAATAGATGGAAAAATGACGCAATTATGTAGAGAAATGACGCAATTCCCACGAATCCAGATTAAGTCCATATAATTGTGTGATTAAGTCCATATAATTGTGTAAAAAGAAAGAGTCATTTTATTCCTTCTTGTCAACACTGTT
>NZ_JAXBLY010000035.1:0-22464 GCF_033963925.1 Rossellomorea sp. YZS02
GTAGTAAGTAGTTGACAGAGCAAAATGGTTTGTGACCATCAGTTCAAAAAGAGTAAGGGACTATGAAATAAAATCAGTCACTGCAACGAATAAAAAAGCAGTGGCATACGCGATCTCCACATTTCCTTTTTGATAGCCAAACTTTTCGTCAGTTGATTGGAGCGGAAGGTGCTCGACTCCTGCGGGAAACGCTGGACAGGTGAGACCCCGCAGGCGCAGCCGAGGAGGCTCACCGCCAGCCCCGCGGAAAGCGAGCACCTGTAGCGGAAATCAACCGCCACTCGCTACATCCAAAAGCAACAATGTTTACGAAAACAGCCTAATTAAAAAACGACGCAATTAACTGCTCAACTATTCCCACTAGCTTTATATAACACAGGTCATTCCTTTAAAAAGGAGTGAATCACTCTCCCACCGACTATATACCACTACAAACCGGTCAAAAAAACAGATCCCGTTCCCGGAATCTGCTTCTCTTTTATAACAAATCATTCACATGATATAGCTTGCCGCTTTCGATATCACCCTCGGTAATGAGATTCAGTAGAGCACCAGCAACCGTGTCCGTACTGCGGAGCATCCCCTCGTCTTTGTAACGTTGGAATGATTCAACATCCGCGAAGGATTCTTTAGAGGAAGAACGGATTTCCCCCTGCATATCCGTATCCATCACCCCTGGACTGAATGCGATCACCTGATGTCGGCTATGCTTATTGGAAAGTTCCAGGCTCACCGTTTCCGTCAGCATATTGATTCCCGCTTTCGTTGCACAATAGGTGCTCCATCCATATACGGGACGGCTTCCTGCTCCTGAGCTGATGTTGACCATGATCATTTTCGAATCTGATCCTTTGGCTGCTTTGATCATCTCATTGGTGGCAATCATTGGAGACAGTAAATTAACATGCACGCTCGTTTCAAGTGCTTCGTTATCCACTTCACCAGACGGATCGATCGGGGTCACCACACCGGCATTTTGCACGACATAAATCTTCTCTGCTTCAGACCCAAACACCTTAGTGCCCACTTCACGGAAAACGGCTTCTGTTTGGCTTGGCTGTGAAAGATCACATGGAAAGAATTCATAGAACACTTCATTTTCCCCGGCAAGCTTCTGTAAACTGCTATTATCCGTGCGGGAAATATTCATCACGCCAATGCCTTTCTCTATAAACAGCCTGGCGACGGATTCCCCTAATCCCCTTGTTGCTCCTGTCACAATTGCATAATCCATATCGAATCATCTCCTTCTTACCTACTGATTATAAGGGAGAGTGATCTTTTCACAAATAAATAAGCATTCGATTAACGGAAGTTTTACAATTGACTTCGAATGGCAAACGATCAAGGCATGCTCTCATCAATCAAATGATACTCCGGTATGAGATCTGATAGTGGTACGATTGAGGCCTTCTTCTCATAAAGGGGAAGGAATTCCTTTAACATGGTGGCCACCTTCATTCCTGTGACCCCCACATGTCCGATCGCAATGGTTGCATCGTCACTATCCAATTCTTTTGACAAAAGCCTCGCCTGCTTTCCGATATGCTGGATCGTATAGACATCATCAAAGAATAATTCGTTCTCAAGGTACGGCACCCCCAACTCTTTGGCCAGTTTAGGGATCACGCTCTTCCCTGTTGTCTTACTATCAAGATAAAATAATCCCTTCTCTTTGCATATGCCCAGTACGATCCGCATGACGCGTTCATCTGCAGTAGCCTTCGAACCCATATGATGGTTGACGCCCACTGCATAAGGCACCTCTTCGATCGCACCCTCCACCCTCTTTCTTATTTCTTCATCCGTAAGGGAAGTCGTAATGGCCCCCGGACCTAGCCAGCTCGCTTTCCCGGTCATCGGTTCCATGGGAAGATGGATGATGACCTCGTGTCCATTTTGGTGAGCCTTTTCAGCGTCTGCCCTGGTAGTGGGCAGAAACGGCATGACGGCTATCGTCAATGTAACGGGAAGGCTCAGAATTTCTTCTGTTCCTTTCATGTCATTCCCCAAGTCATCTATTACAATCGCAAGTTCATTGTGATGAGCCGGAAGGGGAAGGATGTTTCTTGCTGATGCAGATGTTTGAATAGTAAAAGACATTAGTAAACTGATTAGCAGGATTTTCATCTCACATCACTCCTTACCACTTATAATGTCCATTTTGAACGGGATATACATATGAGGTCCGTCCCTCAAAAATCAGCATAAAAGAAAGCCGGGAAGCGTGTTTTCGCTTCCCGGCTTTGAATGTAGGAGGGACGGACCTATTGATCCCAGGCTTTCGTGGGGCGGTCTTTTGGGTATCCGTGGGTCTGGCGGTGGGATTTTCTTTGTGCGGTGAAGTCCCACCAGTTCTTGGTGCTATCCGGATGGTTTGCATGGTGGACGACACATCTGAGTGAGTCTTCGACGCAGGGGTCCATCCAGACGCCGTATTTCTTTTCTAAATCGATGATGAGGTCTTCCCCCTTCTCATCCAATATTTCCTCGAACGTATAAAACCCCAGATCCTCTACCACGTTATGAGCCATATTGGGTCCAATGGATGGGATTTGTTGAAAAATGGACATACCGACTAAGTAACGGGCTCTTCCTATAGAGATTCCCAGTACCTTCTTAAGATACTCTGGAGATTGGCCATGCAGATCACCCAGTCGAATCTTCCCTTTCCGAAGGGCAGACCTTTCTTTATCCGTCAATGGAAGTTTCGGACTCTTTCTACTCACCTGATTCGCCTCCTTATCCTTTAAACGTTTGACGATGGATAAATTGGAAATCTTCCACCGCTGGAATGTTCGCTTTCTTCTTAACTAATGCGCGTTTCGCCTTGATCGGCTTGTTGTTCACAAGGACCCCGACTTTCGTTTGCTGGATCTCCTTCACGCCCTGTACGATCAGCTGCATGGCGATGATGGCAATCATGAAGGCGACTAACGGAGCAATGACAATCCAGTACTTGCCTGTCATAAGCGAATTCTTCGTGGAGCTGATCAAACCCGACCATTCAAACGTCCCTGATTTCGGCGGATCCGGCACAAGCCCTCCAGTTATGATCGTCCCTCCCAGGAAGAGATGAAATAATCCTAGATGGACGAGGATGAGCAGCGTCTGGATAAACTGCTGCCCCCATATGATAAACAGCCTCGGAGCCAGGTGAGGGAAGAGATGCGTCCAGAGCAGATGTTTATTGCTCCCTCCCAATAGTTTCGCTGAGAGGACAAAATCCTGCTTTCCTATTAGTTTCATCTCATTACCGATCAATACCGTGGTTAAAGGCAATACGAGAATCGTTAACACGACTGCTTCAAATACGAGTCGTTCAAATATCGAGTGGTCCCAGCCTAAAACAGGCAGCCCCCATAGGACAGGCCTTAAAAGAAGATAGGCGATAAGACTTAAAGGAAGGAAGTGTACGGAATCAACCATTCGATCAAGCCAATTCTTCCTGCTTTCTTTCAAGTGAAAATGATAGGCAATACCAAGATAGAATCCGCCAATTACCCGTAAAGAAGCTACTATCAAGGCAAATAGCAGGGTATACTTGGCTCCTACAATAAGCTGATCAAGAATACTGTAACCGAAGAAGTCCGATCCGAGGATCATGTCTCCGAATGGTTTATGTGGGGGGGCACTGATGATCCTGCCCTCGTCATTCTTCATGAATTGAATTTGTTTGATCGGCTCTTCTTTCACCGTTGAATAGATAAAGCTCGCAGCAATCAAACCAAAAATCACGCTGAACCCGATGGCAAACTTACCATTATGCATATGTTGCCACCATAGCTTTCGAATGGTCGAAAGAATGCCCCATATCTTCCATTCTGTCCACTTTGTTTTATCCCGTTTATATTTCGTGTGATCTTCACTGCTCTCATGGTTGATCCACAGGTATACTCCCTGATACACGACAAAAAAAGGTGTGAAGATCATGATTAATGAGATGGCAATTACCATTGGTCTGAAATCTTGAATGATATAATAGGTGATCCCTTTCATATTGAAAATCGTTTCAATGATGAATAAGCTGGACAACAGTCCCCAAATAATTAACTTTCCATGATAAAACAGACTCGGGGATATATTTTTCAGCACATGTGAAAACAGAATCCTGCCCTTCGACATCCCTTTACTTTGAGCGAATTCAATATGGGGCTTGAGCAGCTCTTCTTCCATAATAAAGAGCATGATCCGGAAGAATGAAATCATCGGAATGATGGATAACGTAATCATCGGGGCAAGGAAGACTTTTTCCTCGCCGTATTCTGCAAAGTTCATCAGTTCTACTCCGAAATATTTAAACACATAGACAATTAATAACTGGAGCATGAACGCAAACATCAAATCCGGCACAGTCTCTAACAGGTTTAAACCCTTCTTAAGTACAGAAGTGACAGGACGTGGTAAAAATACGGTGAAGATGGTAAGGATGAAGGCAATACCAAGCCCTATTCCCAACGCCCCCCCTACAATCTGCAGGGAATATACATATGGACCCCAAAGCATATCCAGAAAACTGACGGTGATACCTTTGTACGAATAACTCCAATTCGCCCCATCGAGGAATATAAAGATAAATTTCACAAATTCCTCAAGGTACCCTACAACATTGTACAGCCCCCTCTCCCTGAACACTTCAGGTGCTATACTCACGGCTAAAATCCCAAACAGACCAAGAATATAATAGAATATCAATTTAATCGGATAGATGAGAAATTTCATAGTATGGATCCCCTTTTGTTCTTTTTCCTCAGTTTAATAGAAATGTTAAAATTTTTCAATTTTATTTCAAGTCTGGCAATTACATAACAAAAAAAGGACTCCCTATTAGAGAGTCGCTCTTCTATTAAGCCAACAGCCGGCTTGGCCTTCCTAAATAAAATCCCTGTCCGATGGTGATCCCGATTTCCTTGGCCACCTGCATATCCTGTTTCGTTTCGATTCCTTCCAATACAATCAATGTATCACTCCCATAAAATTGACTGAAGAAAGAAAGGAATCTCTGTTTCTTTTCATCCTTAGCTAAATTCATGGCAAAGTAGCGGTCCAGCTTGATGATCTCAGGCTCATACTCAATCGATTTCTTGATGGATGATGTCCCCTGCCCAAAGTCATCAATGGCATACCAGACACCATATTGCTTCAATTCTTTCAATGACTCTTTTAATAATGGATTCTGCCACAACTCTTCTGCACTGGATTCGTTAATCTCCAGTACAAGGCGCCCCTTTATATCAGGATAACGGGTCATAAGGTCGGAAAAATACGTGTGAAAACTCGGATGAAGAATCGTTGTGATATAAATATTGAGAAACAGCTTACAGTCCTTTAGCCCATTAACCGAAAAACTTTCCAGGGCTTTAGAAATGGATAGAGTATCAAGTTTGTACAGGATATTTGCTTTCATCGCCGATTGAAAGACACTTTCAGGATTTTCGTTGAATTTATTCCGTAACAGACCCTCATAAGCATAGAGGGTTCGATGTTCACCCATATCATATAATGGCTGAAAATCGTGATAGATAAAGTCGTCTTGAAAAATAGTAAAGATGTTCATAGGACCCCTATACTCTCTCTTTAGTTTTGTTTTTTTCATAAAAAAACCACACAAAAACGCATTCCCCGCGTTCGCATGTGGTCGGTTGCGCTACTGGCTCCCCTAAATGTAAGCGCCCATCTATCATTTAGGTTCACAGCCCCCCAGTCGAATGTACGATTATGAAGATGTTTATAAGAAAAATATACCACAAACTAGTACTTTTGGGGTGTGTTTTCTATAAATTATTTGAAAATTCATAAAGAAAGTGTTTACTTCGACACATACGGGTTGTCACTGATCCAAAAACGCCATGGATAATCCCTGGCCTCTCCTGAGTTATCAATCCCTATTCGTTTTCCAGAAGAAATGTTTTCAGGGGAAAATCCTTTGGTGATCATGAGCGGTGGCTCATTGAAACGGCCTCCATAATCCTCCATCGTGATGCCTAACGCTTTCGTCAGTTTTCCTGGACCATTAGTCCAATTCTTCTTCACATGACCGGGTCTCCTGCATGCCATCAGCTCCTCTCCTTCAAGTGGCTCTACCGCTCTAATGAGGATCGCTTCAGGCTTCTCTTTCTCCCCGCTCACAACGTTCACCAGACAATGAGTATGCATGACATATGTATAAATCCGGCCTGCCTCATGGAACATCACTTCCGTCCGTTTCGTACGCCTGTTTCCATAACTGTGGGCAGCCCTGTCTTCCGGTCCAAGGTAGGCTTCCGTTTCCACGATGTATCCTGAAGCCATTCCTTCCTCCGTCTCTTTCACTAATATGCAACCCAGTAGCGCCTTGGCGAGTTCCAATGTTGGCTGCTTGTAAAAGGAGGAGGGTAAAGGGATATGTTTCATGAATTTCACTTCCTCATACAGAATTAATCGATCTTCATGATAGGTATACCCTAACCTTACAGAATTAAATCTGTACGTCGTTTAAACCTATTTTTAACAGGATAAAGAATCTGGCAGGCGTACATATTAAAAACTGTTATCAGCCTTATCTTAGGCAATTACAAAATGGAGGACTCTCATGAAAAAACGAATCTTCATCTGCGCCGTCATCCCGTTCATGATGATGACTGGCTGTAATAACAACGATAAAAACGATACACTGACTGATACACAGAACGTGAATTACGATCCAGTTTCCTATAGAAACCAAGACAGAGTGGGAATGAACGATTTACAAGAAAATCGAAACCCCATCCACCGTTTTATTGCTCCTGTCGATCCAAACGGGGATTTGCGTGAATTCACTCACTTAGATCCCGGTGAAGAATTCTCTAACGAAGGTACGCCTCAACCTAATCAGCCTGCCGGGGAGCCAAATGCAGGACAGCCTGAACCACCTGCACAAGAGCCTAAACAAGATTCTCAATCGTCAAATGCAAGCGGGTATGTTAAGCAAGTGATTGATTTAACCAACCAAGAACGTAAAAAGAATGGACTCAGTGCGTTGAAGATGGACGGAGAACTATCGAATGTAGCTGAGATGAAGTCTGAGGATATGAAGGAGCATGACTATTTCTCCCATACCTCCCCAACGTATGGTTCACCGTTTGAGATGATGGAGAACTTTGGCGTGGATTATTCAACTGCAGCTGAGAACATTGCAGTCGGTCAGAAAACACCTGAATCAGTTGTGAACGCTTGGATGGACAGTCCAGGTCATCGCAAAAACATTTTAAATAAACAAGTCACTCATATTGGCGTGGGAACAGCCAAGGATGCGAGCCAAGGGATTTATTGGACCCAAATGTTTATTGCCAAGTAAGGAGAAGGACCGGTATTGATGACCGGTCCCACTTTTTATTCATCTACTCCAGGCTCAGTTTCATAAACTTGCATACATCTGAAAACCCCAATTTTTCATACAGTTTGATCGCCTGTTCATTGAACATGTATACATTCAATCTTACTTCATCATAGTCCCGGTCTTTCAGTTCCCCAATGGCCTGTTTCAATAGCTTCGTTGCATGTCCCCTACCTCGGAAGGACTTCTTCACATACACATCATTGATCCAACCAATTCCTTTCATGGTAATCCAGTCAACACTTTTATCCACCTGAACCCATCCTGCCAGTTCATCCTCCTCACGGGCTACGAGAAAGTAGGCTCCATGTTCGATGGAGTGACGATATGCTTTTTGCATTTCTTCTTTATGCTTCTCATATGGAACTCCCGTTGCCTCTTCCCGATTCAACCCTGCCATTTCGAATATTTCCTCTACTTCAATGTCGGTAGCTACACTAATTTCGATCGTCACCTTGATTCCCTCTCTCCTATTGTTCATTCTGTCTTTACATTATAAGGGATATCCACTCTTCTCAAGAACTTTTTTCACGTCTTCCTTTTCCTTTCTAAGCCTCAAGTCTGATTCAAAAATAATCTTATGGCTCATTGTGGTGAACTTCAGACTAGATTAAACTAACATTATAAAATGGAAAAACAAGCCAAAGTGAGGGATAGGGAATGAAAAATGCATTTGCCGTGATCATTGCGCTCCTTGCACTCGGAACGCTCTATGTGATTTTGAGTGACAATACATCCTTGTTTGCAAAGGAAAGCCAGTCTGGAGACCGGATCGAAGTAACCAATAAGACGAAGCATATCGACCTTGACTTAGAAAGCAGCGACACAGAGATATTACCTGCAGATAAGAACGAGGTAAAGGTGGAGATCGACGGAAAAGGAACGATGACATTGGATCAGAAGGGAAACACCATTCAAGTAAACGTTAAACACAAATGGTATGAATGGATTGGTTTCAACCAAAAATCGAACGTAACGGTTTATGTTCCCAAGAAATATGACCAAAGCATGGAAATCGAAATAGGGTCCGGTAACCTGGTCATGGCTGGAGAATCAGATAAAGCGAAATGGAAGCTTGATGAACTATCCGTTGAAATGGGATCGGGAAACATGGAACTGAACAATCTAGAGACGAATGTGTTCGAGCATGATGGTTCGTCAGGTGATTTGGTCGTCAATGGTCTCTCTACAAAGGACGGTAAGGTGGAAATCAGCTCAGGAGATGTAGAATTATCGAATTATGAAGGTCCACTCGAAGGTGACTTATCCTCGGGAGAATTATCGGTCTCCATGGACTCCTTAAAGGGAGACGTGAATTTCGATGTCAGCTCCGGTGGTGTGAATCTTGATTTACCCGATGACGCGAGCTTTAAGCTGAATGGAAATGCAAGCAGTGGTGACATTTCCTGCAATCTTCCTTTAAAGGATCAGAAAATAGAAGACGGCGATATTTCAGGAGTTTCAGGCTCCGGCCAATATAACATTAATGTTTCTGTATCCAGTGGGAATGTAGATATCTATTAAGTAAAAAAGGGTAAAGCGGAATCCGCTTTACCCTTTTTTCACCTCTGCCCCTAATTCCTCACCAAGTGCCACAATCGACTGGTTGATTCTCCATACATAGTAAAGATGATGTATGAGGTCAACTTGGGATTTACGCCAGCTTGGGGCATGGGTCTCTATTCGTTGCCTTTCGGCGCTTAAATCCCACATCACAGGCGAACTTTCCTTTTCTTTTAACAACTGACGAAGCGTTTCGATGTTATGGGACATTTTCTCTCCCGTTACCATGAATGCGCTGTCGAGCTCCTCTGAAACCTTTGCCGGAACCTTTCGATGGGATGAGGCGAGCAGATGCTTTGCGTAATAATTGATGGCCGTTGCTACTGTGATCCAGCGTCCTACCCCTGACCTTGTCATGGCACCCGGTCTTTGAAGGAGGGATTGTGCCTCATCCTTGATTCCTTGGAGCTTCTGATCCAGATCAAAGGCCTGGTCCGTCAATACATTATCTTCCGGAATCGAAAAAGTTTTTATATAGGAAGATACATAGCCTTGAAGTTCCTCAAAGAAATCGTCGAAGCTATCCGCGACTTTGTCTTTTGTTTTCTTTGGAAATACAAACGCCGAGACGATCAGGGCGATCACGGCTCCGGCAATTGTGTCAATCACACGGGCCCCCATCAATTGTATGCTGATCCCGCCCAGTAGGAGATCATACATGAATGCGATGAGCATCGTAATGAATAAGCTCATCAGTGTATACGAAACTGGGAATAGATAAAAGGCGAAGAACAGGGCCGCAAACAGGAGAAAGACCTCCAGCTGCGAGTTTCCGGATACGAGATTGGCCGCTCCGAATCCAATGATGGCCCCGATCACCGTTCCAATCGATCGTTGGAATGCCTTCATATACGTCCTGCCTACAGACTCCGTTCCAATTTGAATAATAAAGGTCGTTAACAGGACCCAGTACGGCTGTGCAGGTGCGATAAGCTCCCCGACAATGATCGCAAGCGTTCCCGCTACCAATGCTTGTATCGCTTTACGCGTCGATGGCTTTAAACTCTTAGTCTCTTCAGAAGCTTCTTCTTTCTCCTCTTCTTCCGGTTCACCATCGTTCTCCACAGCCGTCTCCCTATATTCAGAGACTTTCAATGACTCCTGTATGGTGATGGCCGCTTCCAGGACATGATTAGCAATGGACTCGATTCGTCTTAGCAGGTATACCCACCCTTCTGGCTTCTCTTCCTGATTCAAGACCTCGGACAACACCAGACGAAGAGCCTGGATGGCCTTTTCTGCCTCTTCAAGGGAACGGGGATCATAATCCTGGGCCAGTACCTCGGCATCACGAAGGGAACGAATGACCCATACAAGCAGGCGCCTCAGCTCCATGACCTCAAGTGCTTCCAGGTCCTTCAGCTTTTTCAGCGAATCGGTGAGCGTTTGGATGAGCATTTCTGTATCAAACACATATAACCGAAGTTGTGATGCCTCGATACCAGGCCACAGCTTTTTTAAATCATTCTCATTTATATCTCCCGCTACGCTTCTGGCATATTCATTCAGCCTTCTCACGTTACGGTCCAACTGCTTCCTTCGCTTGCTGCTCGTCTCAGGGTCCTCAATCATCTTCATCAAGATGGTAAACGTCAAATTGGATTGGATATGAAATGAACGCATACTTCTTCGTAACATATGGACAGAGTCCTTAAAGATGATGAAGTTATAAAGGAAAGCAAACACAACCCCCAGGATAATTCCGATGTAGAACCACTCAAGATGCGCCACGTCCAGCTGCAGGATCGATGATATATAAATGGACATAAAGCCTGCCATCCCCATGGAAAAATAGCGGATGGCGAAACGTGAAAAGTAAAAGGCACTAAATATGGCCCCCACTAATAAAGCATTCACCACAAGACTGTAATGAGCAAAAGCGGAACCCAGTGTAATTCCGATTGCAACTGCGACACCAACCAAAGGGGTCGTTACCTTCTTTTTGCCCGTCGTGTCATCCATGACGACAAATATGCCCAGCATCCCTACCATCCCGGAAACAATCGCCGGAGTGATGGATGGATGATTGAATTGCTTCAATATAAAAAGCATCGCAAACACAGCCGATATTAAACTGATCGTTGCTTTTCCTGCCTGCTGAAATCTTTTTCTGCCGGGATCGGACGCAAGGATCCTCCCGAGCCATATATGCTGTCTATGTAAATGTTTCATGTCTTATCAAACCCTTATCTTCGCACCGTATTTCATTCTCTTTTATCGTACCCTTTCCAATAAAAAAGTAACCTGGACTGCAGGGAGCAGCAGGTTACCTTTATTCGCCGATGCACATAGAGAACAAATCTATTTGTATGATTATAAGGGTTTTATGTGATTGGGTAAAGGAAACTGCTTTGACAAACTCTTTCTAGGCACATATACATACCCAACCAATTTAAACCACTGAAACATTTCCATAAATTGAGAAAATAGTATCAAGGGAAGACGCTCTCCTTTACAGAATCCAGTAAACATAAGGATAATCCCAGAAATTGTTACAGCGGATTGTTCAACTTAAGGAGGGTTCAGAATGAATATTAAGCGTTTCACAAAGCGAATATCAATGGGAGCCATCGCACTTCTATGTGCAGCCGGGGTTGCTTTACCTGCATCCGCAAATGAAAATGATATGTTGAAACAGAATCCGGAAGGGGCTTATGTCCCATCCGTAACGCCTGACCTATCTAAGCTTCACGATAAGCCATTTTCCATGAATGGCAAGAAGAAGAACGAGCATGCTCTTGGACCAGCTGCCCCTTCCTATACCATCGATGTAGACTACAACTCTACCACTCATAAAGCTGAAGGCACCCTGGAAGTAACGTTTAAGAATAATATTAAAAACAACTTAAGCGAATTATACTTTAATTTATGGGGAAATGCCGATGTCTTTAAAGAGAACGGCGGCGGAATGGAAGTATCCGATGTTATAGTGAACGGTAAAGAGGCAACATCTGAAGTGAATGCTACTGCGTTACATATCAAGGACCTTTCGTTAAGTAAAAATAAAAAAGCAACGGTCAGCATGCATTTCGAAGTAAGCCTGCCGGAACAACAGGATCGATTCGGCTGGTACGGTGACACGGTTTCCATGGGAAACTGGTTCCCGATCCTGGCCGTTTACGATGATGAAGGGTGGAATGTGGATCCTTATTATCCCTATGGTGAATCCTTCTACTCTTTATCAGGGAAGTTTGACGTAACCGTTACAACCGACAAAAATCAGGTGATTGCGGCTACTGGGGAAGAGGTCGGCCAACCAATGATTTCAGGCGATAAAGCCACCCACCGCTATAAAGCCAAGGACGTCCGTGATTTTGCCCTGGAAATGAATCCGAATTACCGTGTGCTCTCTACTGAAGTCAATAATATTAAAGTGAATGTTTATTATTCTGAAGAGCATTCCAAATATGCTGCCGCTCTCCTCGAATCCGGCGAGGACAGCATCAGGCTCTTTAGTGAGAAGTTCGGCAAGTACCCTTGGCCCGAGCTCGATATCGTGACGATGGAAGGCTGGTTCGGAGGTATGGAGTATCCACAGCTTGTCATGATCAGTCTTGCAGGTGACCGTCCACTTGATTGGGCAAAATCGGTCAACGCCCATGAGATAGGGCACCAATGGTTCTACGGCATCATCGGGAATAACGAATATGATGAGCCGTGGCTGGACGAATCGTTTGCCAGTTTCGCTGCCGCTTTATATGATGGGGAACTCGATTCACTTCAAGTTGAACCTACCGAAGAAACGTACTATCACCTCTCAAGCCAAATTTCCGATTTCACTGCAAGAGCAGATGAAGGGGGCATCGGTGCCTATTATTATATGATCTACAATTACGGATCAAGCACCATCAATGACTTAAGGGAATTGCTCGGGGACGAGGCATTTTATTCCGCCATGCAGACCTATTTCAAGCAGCAGAAATTCGGTATTTCCACTACACGGGATTTTATCGCTTCCATGGAAAAATCTACGGGCAGGGATTTAATGCCGTTCTTCAGGGATCATCGGGTGTTGCTTTCCGATCAGGAATAAAAAAACCCGGTCAGCCTCATGGACTGACCGGGTTTCTTTTCTATTTAATCCTTACTCAACCGTAACAGATTTCGCTAAGTTACGCGGCTTATCTACATCACAATCGCGGTGCAGGGCAGCGTAGTAAGAAATTAATTGTAATGGGATGACAGAGATAAGAGGTGATAACAATGGGTTAACCTCCGGGATGACGAAGCGATCTTCTTCGTCTTCTAAACCTTTCATGGAAATGATACAAGGGTTGGCTCCACGAGCGACTACCTCTTTCACATTCCCTCTGATTCCAAGGTTTACTTCTTCCTGTGTTGCAAGGGCAACGATCGGTGTTCCTTCTTCGATAAGGGCGATCGTACCGTGTTTAAGCTCTCCTCCGGCAAATCCTTCTGCCTGGATGTAAGAGATTTCTTTCAATTTCAATGCTCCCTCAAGGCCTACATAGAAGTCGAGTGAACGGCCGATGAAGAAACAGTTGCGAGTCGTTGACAGATATTCGCGTGCGATATCTTCAAACTCTTCTTTCGTATCACAAAGTGCTTCCATTGCAGTAGCTACGATACCAAGCTCTTGAACAAGATCAAAGTCCTGGTTGGTTCCACATGCCTGACCGGCAACGTGAGCAAGGATTGCAAGAACCGCAAGCTGAGCCGTGTACGCTTTCGTTGAAGCTACAGCGATTTCAGGTCCTGCATGAAGGAGCAACGTGTAATCCGCTTCACGTGAAAGGGTAGAACCCGCTACGTTTGTGATCGTTAATGATTTATGTCCAAGTTCTTTGATTTGAACGAGTACGGCACGGCTATCTGCCGTTTCACCACTTTGAGAGATGAAGATGAACAATGGTTTCTTAGAAAGTAGAGGCATATTGTAGCTGAATTCACTAGCTACATGAACTTCTACAGGGATCCCTGCACTCTTCTCGATGAATTGCTTTCCAACAAGACCAGCGTGGTAGCTCGTTCCACATGCAATGATGTAAACACGATCCGCTTCTTTCATCGCTCCGACGATCGGCTCATCGATGTGAAGCTCATTGTTCTCATTTTGGTAAGCTTGAATGATTTTACGCATCACTAATGGCTGCTCATCAATTTCTTTCAGCATGTAGTGAGGGTATGTTCCTTTTTCGATATCACTGGCATCGATTTCAGCCGTGTAAGGAGCACGTTCCATTACTTCACCGATGAGGTTTTGGATTTCGACCTTTTCCTTCGTTACGATGACCATTTCTTTGTCCATCAGTTCAACATATTGATCCGTTACTTGAATCATCGCCATAGCATCACTTGCTACAACGTTGAAGTCTTCTCCAAGACCGACAAGCAGTGGACTTTTGTTTTTCGCTACATAGATCGTTTCATCATTCTCGGAATCTAAAAGGGCAATGGCATAAGAACCTTTAAGCAGCATTAACGTTTGACGGAAAGCTTCTTCTACTGTGTTTCCTTCATCTACAATCTTTTCGATCAGCTGAACGATAACTTCAGTATCCGTGTCACTCTTGAACGTTACGTCTGTTAAATATTCACGTTTAAGCTGAGAGTAGTTTTCGATTACTCCGTTATGAACGATTGTGAAGCGGCCTGAATTACTTTGATGAGGGTGGGCATTCACCTTGCTTGGTACACCGTGGGTAGCCCAGCGTGTGTGTCCGATTCCAGTGTTGCTTAATACGCTCTCATCAACGATGCCGCGAAGGTCTGCAATACGGCCTTTCTCCTTGAACACATGGATGCCTTCTTCGTTTTGAACGGCGATTCCTGCAGAATCATAACCGCGGTACTCAAGCTTCTCAAGACCTTTTAAAAGAATTTCCTTTGTATCTGAATTTCCAATATATCCAACAATTCCACACATAATTAATATATCCTCCCTGAACATGCAAGGGGGCAAGAACTCTTTTGGGGACAACTTGCCCCCTTATCTCTGTTTGTCATTAGTATTTACGTTCGTCACTGTTTTCTTCCCTTTGTCCATTAAGTTGCCTTAACGATTTAAGGAAGAAACTTTCGGTTCGGTGACGTTGCAAACCGGGAGGCATCCGCCGAATGCTCGATAAACCTCCACCTCGTCAACTGAACGGTCCTTTGTCGTATCCATCGCTCAGCCCTGGCGCTTTAGTTAAATCTGTTACCCACTATCCACCTTTCTTCTTGACTCACATTCCCATTTTATTTGAAAAATGAAAACAAAATCATCATACACCAGCGGGTTTCCCTTCGTCAATAAAAATCTGACAACGATAAGGAGTTGTTATCACTTTGTCATGTTCCCGACACAGATAGGGTCTAAACCTTCATGTAAAATGACTCTACTCATTAAATATGCACAAGAGGCACGAAATGACCCCTTGCGCATGAAAAATTAACTATTCGTTCAGACCCATTTCCTGGTCGACAACTTGTACAATTTCATTTACATATCTCTCACACAGCTCTTCTGTAGGTGCTTCAGCCATGACACGGACAAGTGGCTCCGTTCCTGATGGACGGACTAGGATCCGTCCGTTACCGTTCATTTCGGCTTCTACTTTTTGAATCACGTTTTTAACTGTTTCGTTATCCGTTACATGATGTTTGTCTGTCACACGCACATTCACGAGCTTCTGAGGGAATTTCTGCATTTCTCCTGCAAGCTCCGATAAGGATTTACCGGTTACCTTCATGATGTTTACAAGCTGGATACCTGTCAACAGGCCGTCACCCGTTGTATTGTAATCAAGGAAGATGATATGCCCTGACTGCTCTCCGCCGAGGGTATATCCTTGCTTCTTCATTTCTTCTACAACGTAACGGTCCCCAACGGCAGTCTGGATGCTTTGGATGCCATTCTCCTCAAGACCTTTATGGAAACCTAGATTACTCATCACAGTAGATACAACTGTAGATTGTTTCAATTGACCCTGTGATTTCAGATATTTACCACAAATGTACATGATTTGATCTCCATCTACGATCTGGCCATGTTCATCAATGGCAATGATCCGGTCCCCATCCCCGTCAAAGGCAAGACCGAGATCGGCACCTTTTTCCTTCACCATTTCAGCCAATGCTTCAGGGTGAGTGGAACCGACTCCTTCATTGATGTTCAATCCATTCGGAGATGCTCCCATCGTGGAAATATCGGCATCAAGATCTGCAAACAGGTGAGTGGCAAGAGCGGAAGTAGCACCATGTGCGCAATCCAATGCAATATGTAATCCGTCGAAATCTTCGTCAACCGATTGTTTCAAGTACTGGATATATTTTTGACCGCCTTCGAAATAATCACTTACCTGACCAAGGTCAGCGCCGGTCGGACGAGGAAGACCGTCAACGGTTTGATCCAACAGGTCTTCAATCTCACTTTCCTGATCGTCTGACAGCTTGAAACCATCCGGTCCAAAGAATTTAATCCCGTTATCTCCCACAGGGTTATGGGATGCAGAAATCATGACTCCTGCCTGGGCTCCCAATGCCTTTGTTAAGTATGCAACACCCGGAGTTGAAATCACCCCTAAACGCATCACTTCCGCACCAATGGAAAGAAGTCCAGCTACAAGTGCACCTTCCAGCATATGCCCCGAAATTCGAGTATCCCGTCCAATCAATATTTTGGGACGTGTAGCATCCTTCGTCAGAACATACCCACCAAATCGTCCAAGCTTAAAGGCTAATTCCGGTGTTAATTCCGTATTCGCTACACCTCTTACTCCATCCGTTCCAAAATACTTACCCATCGTCATTCTCTCCTTTTTACAGCTCTTATGCTGATGTGTTCTTTTCTTTGATTTCTACTTTTACCGTTTTCTGTGAAAGGGTCCATTCGACGTTCTCTGGACCTTCTGCTTGTATTTCCACTTCATGTTCACCTGGCTCAAGCCCCGAAAGATCGAGGGCAAGGGAGAAGTCTTCTTTCTTCACTTTACTCACTTCCCCGTTCTGACCTTTCAGTGCAACATCTACTAGCCCATTCTCAGGTGTCGTGATGGTGTATTCATACTCGTCAGCCAACCCCTCAGGTTTGATTTCAATTCCTGATAAACTCTTTTCCTCAGTCGTAGTCACATCAATCTTGACCTTCACTTCCTCAGGAGCCACTTTGTTTAATCCTTCCTTAAGGGCAAGTGGCACTGTAATCGTCGAGTCCTTCTTGATTTTGGAAAGGTCGACTTCTGCCAGCAGTTCTTCTACTGTGTCCAAAACGTCTTGTCTTCCAAAGATCGTGGCCTCTTTAGGCTCAACCGATATGGACTCCAGGGTAGTTCCCTCAGGGAGGCTTCCTTGTTGTTTAATCGTTACGGGGACGCTTTTACTCGGGTTTACAACCGAAACGGTCACATCCACCACTTCCGGATCTACTAATACATCCAATTTGTTGTATTCTCGGTCAAGGACCTGAACCCGGGCTTCCCCAGTCACATTTTCATTGATTTCTTCATCGACATCAAGAGTCGCAATGACATAGGCAATCCGTTCTACTTCATCCTTAGAACCCGTCACTTTCACGGTTTTCGGATCCACGGCAAGGCCCTCTGCCTCATAGCCATTCGATAGAATGCTCTCATTGAATTGGGGTTCAATCGTAAACTCTTCTGTGACCTTTTCCTGAACAGAAATATTCGCGAATTGAGGATCAAGCTTCACTTCCAGCTTATCTGAAATGTTTTGAATCTGGATTTCCACCTGATGTTCACCAATTTCAATATCATTCAAATCCACATATACTTGAAAATCTTTCACTGTTTTCGCTTGCTGCACAACCGCTTTTGGCCCTTCCACGGTCACATTCACCGTATCTGGCAGCCCTGACACTTCCAGATTCTCACTATCATAGAATACTTCTAGCGGGACATCCTGGATTGTTTCAATGGCATTCTGAGAGCTACCGCCATTGTTGTTAGCTGTTTTCTGGATATCGTCAAAGTTGACAGAAAGGTAGAGAATGAAGGCTAACAATAGTCCAACAATCCGCATAAACCAACGGCTTTCCATGAATTTATCCATTTTCTTTCTTCCCCCTAAAACTCCATTTCGTCGAGGAAGCGTTCGTCTTATCGCCAATGAGCTCCAACGTTAGAATTTCCTTGAAGCGCTCCAGAGAGAGGTCGCGATGCAACTCTCCATTCTTTGTGATGGAGATAGCTCCCGTTTCTTCTGACACAACGATGGTAATACTATCTGTCACTTCACTGACACCTAGTGCAGCTCTATGCCTTGTCCCAAGTTCCTTAGAAATAAATGGGCTCTCAGAAAGAGGTAGATAGCACGCGGCAGCTGCGATTTGGTTCTTCTGGATGATCACCGCTCCGTCATGGAGAGGTGTATTAGGGATAAAGATATTAATGAGCAGCTGAGAAGTGATCTTTGCATTAAGCGGTATACCCGTTTCAATATAATCACTCATCCCGGTTTCTCTTTCCAGCGTAAGTAAAGCACCAATCCGACGTTTCGCCATATAACTTACGGCTTTCGTCATGGATTCAATCATCTGTTCCTGCTCTTCTTCCTCCTGCAAGCCCGTCCTTGAGAACAAACGGCCCCGGCCGAGCTGTTCAAGAGCTCTCCTCAGTTCAGGCTGGAAGATGATGATGATGGCGAGGAACCCCCAAGTGAGGGCTTGTTCCATCATCCACCCCAGGGTGTCAAGACCGAAGATGCTACTCAGGCCTCTTACGATGATGATGACAAAAATACCTTTTAATAGTTGTACTGCTTTCGTTCCTTTTATCAGCATGATCAGTTTATAGATTACAAACCATACAACGAGTATATCTACAATATCAGAGACATAATCCAGCGCGGAGTAATCCGAAAAAATATCGATAAACGGCATATTACATCCTCCAATAGCTTAATCGAAAGCGTAAGCCGCCATGTGTGGCTTCTCCATTTTCGTAACGTTCCTATTATAGCACAATTCAGCACCATCAAATGAAAGACACCCACGGCTTCATGATTCTTTCTTTTCTATTCATGAACTCACGTTTTTACATAAAAAAACTGACACGAAAATCATAAGTGTCAGCCCTTTAGGGACGGACCTTACATTCCATCCCCTCTATTTTATCCTACTTTTCTTCAAGTTGCGAATTTCCCCAATCCAACGTGTCTTTAGCCCCTTTTTTAATCTGGTACCAAAGCCACTCGAACGCTTCATCGATTTCATGTATGTCTCCAGTCACACTACCCGCAGAAGCCAAATATTGCTTTCCGTCGATACCTGTGACCTTTCCGTTGATGACCGTGACATTTCCAGCTACTTTTCCTTCAATCTTCACATCGCCATTTCGGACGGTCAGATCCCCTTTGACGACTTCACCTTCAGGTACGACAACAGTATGATCTTTCACAACTAATTGAGCGTTTTTCGTAAAAGAAAAATCTTGGTCATCATTCCATGATGTGAGAAAACTTCCGGTCATAAAGAATAGGAATAGGGCAGCTGCGGTAAGAAGCGGATGATGACGGAACCATCTCTGTACTCCCACTTTTTTCTTTTCTTTCGGCAGTCCCGCCATGACGTTATCTGTAAAGTCTGCAGGAGCACTGATGTGGGAGGTGCTCTGTACAAACGCAATCGCTTTTTTCAGCTCATGGAAGTGGTGCTGACACTCAGTGCATTCCTGCAAATGATGTTTCAGTTCTTCCTCTTTTTCACGGTTTAAATCTCCATCTAAATAATCGTGCATATACTCGATGATTTCTTCAGGACAAGGCTTCATGTTCACTCACCCTCTCTACAGTGATCGTAATTGTTTTCTGAGAGCTTCACGCCCTCTATGTACCCTCGTTTTGACCGTTCCCAGTGGTAAATCCAATATTTCGCTGATTTCTTGAAGTGGGAGCTCTTCAATGTATTTTAAAACAATGACCGACCGATACTTCTCGGGTAACTTCGAGATTTCTGTTTGGATGGTCTCCTGCAACTCCATATTCTCCACTTCATCCTCCGGGAGCTGAACATCAGCAGCCACTTGTGAGTACATCGTCAAGCCTTCCGTCCCTGCCACCTCTGCATCGAGAAAATAATCCGGTTTCTTCTTCCGTATCCGGTCAATACACAGGTTCGTCGCTATCCGGAATAGCCAGGTCGAAAACTTTCTCTTTTGATTAAAGGTCTCGATATTCACATATGCCCTGATAAACGCCTCTTGCGCAATGTCTTCTGCCTCATGACGATTTCCAAGCATACGATAACATATTTGAAACACCTTATCTTTATAAAGTTCGACTAATTCAGCAAAGGCGTTTTGATCGCCTTTTAATACTTGTTTTATCCGTTTTTTCACTAACGCTTCCATTTCACAACCTCCGCTCTATGCGGCTATATTTATATACGTAATACCCTATCAGAAGGTTTCAATTTTTTTATATTATTATCCTAACAAATTTTCAGGGAAATGTGTTTACATTTATTAGAAAAGGGGTATAAAGGAACTAATTATTTCTATTGCGGGAGGATTTATTAAATGAGGGGTAGAATGCATGATCTATTATTTCAAATTGAAGACTGTCGTCGCCAGATGGTCGAACTGGCATTAAAGTCTTCCTTTGCCGATGAACAAGTAGTGGATTTAAGCACTCGTCTTGACGAATTGTTAAATCAATATCAAGTGGTCAAGCACCATTGAACACAATAGATAAAGGCTGGAAACCTCGTTTGGTTCCAGCCTTCTTTTTTAATTAATAGATCAGATTATAGTAATTTCTCTCCAAACAGCGAGCCCATTAACGCTACAGCAACGGTAGCTGTTTTATTTTTCTCATCCAGGATAGGGTTAACCTCAACAAATTCAGCTGATGTAATCAATCCTGACTCCTCAAGCATCTCCATCGCCAGATGACTCTCACGGTAACTGATACCTCCAAGAACCGGGGTTCCTACACCAGGAGCGTCGCTTGGATCTAAACCGTCCAGATCAAGTGACAAATGAACTCCGTCTGTTCTGCCCTTCAAGTAGTCTATGGACTCTTCCATAACCTTCGTCATGCCAAGGCGGTCAATTTCGTGCATCGTGTACACTTTAATCCCTTTTTCCTTAATTAACTCTCTTTCACCTTCATCTAATGAACGCGCCCCAATGATGACGATGTTCTCAGGCTTAATCTTAGGTGAGCTTTGACCGATACTTGTCAAATCTTCATGGCCGATACCCAGGCTCACTGCAAGTGGCATACCGTGGATATTGCCTGAAGGTGACGTATCTCCCGTATTCAGATCACCATGAGCGTCATACCAAATAACTCCCAGGTTCTCATAATGAGGAGAAACACCGGCAAGTGTACCAATCGCAATACTATGATCGCCACCAAAGATCAAAGGGAAGTCCCCGCTACTTATGACGCCGTTCACTTTGTCAGCAAGGGTTTCACTCGCTTCAGCAACCGCTTTCAAATTACGTAGATTTGTATCAGGGTTATTATGTACACGCTCTGCCTGGCCAATTTCGATATCACCGAGGTCCTTGATATCATACCCAAGGTTCTCAAGACGTTCCACGATACCAGCATAGCGGATCGCGCTTGGTCCCATGTCCACACCCCTGCGCATTTGTCCTAAATCCATCGGTACTCCAATGATTGAAATGTTCTTCTTCATCAAAAATTCCCCCAATTCAAAATTTAAGTTCTACCCTTATTGTATCCCTAGATGGTTGGATGACTCAACTGGACAAGATTGTGCATATATATGCGTGTGCAGAAGATTATAAGTGCCTTGGTGTAAGAATATGAAGATGTCGGCGTGTTCGATGCTTCAGTTCAGCTGAGTTGCTATAATGATTTGAAAATAAACGATCAGGAATGAAAAATATTCTATTGGAGAATGGTCTAAAAGGAAATGCATTATGAGGATTTCTACTGTTTTGATTGACAATGGATCCGATAAAAGGGTTTTGAATGAAGATTTCCGGTAAAAACTGAAGAACTTTACGAAAAAGAGCAAAATAAAAAAGCCTGTAATCTCCTAAAAGATTCGAGGCCTAATCATGTCGTATGTATGGTTATTTTTTTTCCGCTTCTTACACGGATAAAAATAATTTGGTGGAGCCTAGCGGGATCGAACCGCTGACCTCCTGCGTGCAAAGCAGGCGCTCTCCCAGCTGAGCTAAGGCCCCTTATAGAGAAATTCTCACACCAAGAGATGTGAGAAAATGTTTGATGAGCCATGAAGGACTCGAACCTTCGACCCTCTGATTAAAAGTCAGATGCTCTACCAACTGAGCTAATGGCTCGTAATGGCTGGGCTAGCTGGATTCGAACCAACGCATGTCGCAGTCAAAGTGCGATGCCTTACCGCTTGGCTATAGCCCAATAATTACGTAAATGGCATAAAAAAGGGACATTTATAGGATGTCCATTTTACACTGAAATATACAAAATGGTGGAGGGGGGCAGATTCGAACTGCCGAACCCGAAGGAGCGGATTTACAGTCCGCCGCGTTTAGCCACTTCGCTACCCCTCCAGCTAAAAGAATGGTGCCGGCAAGAGGACTTGAACCCCCAACCTACTGATTACAAGTCAGTTGCTCTACCAG
>NZ_JAXBLY010000036.1:0-20974 GCF_033963925.1 Rossellomorea sp. YZS02
TGTAAGCACTGGTATAATAACTTTTTCCGAGGGAGTCGAGCACCTTCCGCTCCAATCAACTGATGAAAAGTTTGCCTATCAGAAAGGAAATGTGGAGAATGTGTATTCCACTGCTTTATCATTCGTTGCAGTGACTGATTTTATTTAATAGTCCTTTACTCTTTTTAAACTGATGGTCACAAATCATTATGCTCTGTCAACCACTTACTACTCTAGAGGGTGAAGGGAACTGCGTAGACTCCTACGGAAAACGGGCGTGCCGAGACCCCGGAAGCGATTTTTGCTGAGGAGGCTCGGCCGAACGTCCGTGGAAAGAGGGACTGTTCCCTTCACCCTCCTGCACCACAACTTAAAAGTAAACACTGACTTTACAAACTGGCCGCCATCTCCAGCATTAAGGAATTTGTGCACATGCTGTGTTTAATATGCGGAGCCACGTCCATAAGTGGGCCACCTTGCGCTTTTCTCCATAATTGCTAAAATAGGTTAGAGTACCGTAACGATTATTAAATATGAAGCGAGTGTAACGTGAAGGAGGAGCTACTTGTGGCAAAAGTTCGCACAAAAGATATCGTCGAGAAGTTCAATTTGGACCTTGTCGGGGGAGAAGAAGGTTTACATAGACCGATTACAACAAGTGATATTTCACGCCCGGGACTCGAAATGGCCGGGTATTTCAACTACTATCCTGCAGAACGCATCCAGTTATTAGGGAAAACCGAGCTTTCCTTCCTGGAATTGTTGGATGAAGCAGAACGTAAGCGCAGAATGGAAGCTCTGTGCACGGATATTACGCCTGGAATCATCATTTCAAGAGATCTTGAAATTCCGCCGGAGCTTGTGGAAGCATCGAATCGTTATGATGTACCTGTCATGCGCTCTTCTATGAAGACGACCCGGTTTTCTTCAAGGCTAACTAATTACTTGGAAAGTAAGCTTGCTCCTACAACGGCAATCCATGGTGTTTTAGTCGATATCTATGGAGTCGGGGTATTGATTACGGGTAAGAGCGGCGTCGGGAAGAGTGAAACCGCCCTTGAGCTTGTGAAGAGAGGACACCGCCTTGTAGCCGACGATTGTGTGGAGATCCGCCAGGAAGACATGGATACACTGATCGGCAGCTCCCCTGAGTTAATTGAACATTTGCTGGAAATTCGTGGACTGGGCATCATCAATGTGATGACGTTGTTCGGTGCCGGAGCGGTCCGCAGTTATAAACGGATTACCTTGTGCATCAATCTTGAGCTATGGGATAAAACGAAACAGTACGACCGACTTGGACTAGAAGAAGAGAAAATGAGAATCATCGATACGGATATTACGAAATATACAGTACCTGTCCGTCCGGGACGAAATCTTGCCGTCATCATTGAAGTGGCTGCCATGAACTTCCGTCTGAAACGTATGGGAGTGAATGCAGCGGAACAATTCACGAACCGTTTGGCGGATGTGATTGAAGATGGGGAAAATGAGGATATTTAAGATTTACATAAAACATAAATTTCATTAACCATCATATGGTATCTTAGACGAAAAAAGGAGAGACAAAATGAACGAGAATATTACACCGATCGATCCTATTGCCATTTCACTCGGCCCGATCCAGGTACACTGGTATGGAGTCATCATCGGACTCGGCATTGCAATAGGACTTTATTTAGTCATTCGTGAGAGCAAGCGCTTAGGTCTTCATCCCGATACTTTCATTGATTTGCTCGTGTGGGCGATTCCGATCGCCATCATATGTGCTCGGGCTTATTATGTCATTTTCGAGTGGGATAATTACTATGCCGCTCATCCAGGGGATATCATCAAAGTGTGGAATGGCGGGATTGCCATTCATGGTGCGTTGATTGGTTCTGTCGTGACGACCGTCATTTTTGCCAAAGTGAAAGGATTATCCTTCTGGAAGCTGACGGATATTGCAGCACCAAGCATCATCCTCGGTCAGGCCATCGGACGCTGGGGTAATTTTGTCAACCAGGAAGCACATGGTGGAGAGGTGTCCCGTACGTTTCTTGAAAATTTGATGCTGCCTGACTTCATCATCAATCAAATGTATATCGATGGCACCTATTATCACCCTACTTTCTTATATGAAAGTCTTTGGAGCTTTGCCGGACTGATCCTGCTTCTTGTGTTAAGAAGAAAGGCAGACTGGCTGCGACGGGGAGAACTGTTTCTAACGTATGTCGTCTGGTATTCCATCGGTCGCTTCTTTGTAGAGGGGCTCAGAACGGACAGCCTGATGCTGGGATCTTTACGTTTCGCACAGGTAATTTCCATCGTCCTGATCATCGCTGCAATCGCTGTGTTCTTTTATAGAAGAAAAGCAGGTCTTGCCCAAAAGGCATATGATGAGAAAACGGATACGGTGAACGCTTAAGAGAAGGGGAGTAAGAAGAATGTGGATGTCATCGTTGAAATATGGGGGGCTTACAGGATTGAAAACAACGTGGTCATTGGGGAAAGTCATTTTCCCGATCACGCTGATCGTCTTTCTGCTGCAATACACCCCGGTCCTTCCATGGATCATGGAAAAGATTTCGCCTTTTATGAAGCTACTCGGTCTTTCAGGTGATGCGGCCATTCCTCTGGTGCTTGGTAATTTCCTGAACCTGTATGCAGGAATAGGAGGAATATTGTCCCTTGATTTAACGGTGAAGGAAGTATTCATCATCGCGGTGATGCTTTCTTTCTGTCACAATCTCTTTATCGAATCAACGGTCGCTTCAAAAGTCGGGGTGAAAATCTGGCTGATTGTTGCCGTGAGGGTCGGACTTGCTCTTCTATCTGCCATTGTCATAAATTTAGTATGGAGCGGCGGCTCGGAGATTGCGAAATATGGGATGATGCCTCCTCAGCAGACAGAACCAAACGGATGGGGAGAGATCATCTTGATGGGCCTTGAAAAAGCAGGTTTCGGAGTCCTACAGCTTGCCCTTATCGTCATTCCCCTCATGATGATCATTCAGGTGATGAGAGACTTGAAATGGATGGACGTCTTTTCCCGCTGGATGTCGCCTGCAACACGGGCACTCGGGATGAATGAAAATACGTCGTCCACGATGGTGGCAGGACTCGTCATCGGTCTTGCTTACGGGGCCGGCGTCATGATCCAGGCGGTCAAGGAAGACGGGGTCAGCAAGAAAGATGTCACGATCGCCTTCATCTTTTTAGTGGCGTGTCACGCGGTGGTGGAGGATACATTGATCTTCCTTCCACTTGGAATTCCTGTACTGCCATTACTGTTGATCAGGCTGGTGACGGCCATCCTGTTGACGATGGCCGTGGCATATTTCTGGAACAAAGTCGATGCTAAGAAAGAAAAGGAGCTGCATTATGAGCAGGATTACAACAATCTTATTTGACTTGGATGGAACGTTGATCAACACGAATGATCTGATCATTTCCTCCTTCTTGCATACATTGAATCACTATTACCCTGGACAATATGAAGAAAAGGATGTTCATCCTTTCATGGGACCACCCCTCGATGAGTCATTCGGGAGTTTGAACCCTGAAAAAATGGAAGAGATGTGTGCCCACTACCGTGCCTATAATCGTGAGCATCATGATTCCCTGGTGACAGAGTTTGAAGGGGTATATGAAACCGTGGAGTCGCTTTATCAAAATGGCTACAAATTAGCGATTGTCTCGACAAAGACCCGGGATGTGGTATTGAAAGGACTGGATCTGATGAATCTCCGTCCGTTCTTTGAAGTCGTCATCACACTTGATGAGGTGGAGAATGCGAAGCCCCATCCTGAACCGATTGAAAAGGCGTTGATCGCTTTGGGATCTTCACCGGATGAAGCCATCATGATCGGTGACAACCACCACGATATTCTGGCAGGGAAAAATGCAGGCGTCCTGTCGGCAGGAGTTGCCTGGAGTGCAAAGGGCAGGGAGCACCTTGCCCACTACGAACCGGACTTCATGCTTGAAAACATGAAGGACTTACTAGCGATTGTGGGAGCACCGACGGCATGAGGCGGACGACCCGCTATCCTGTAGAAGGAGCAAATTCCCTTTGGCATGTGTATAAAACCGTTCCTTTCGGGAAGGTCGTCAAAAATTTCATCGTCATTCAACTAGCGAGGTACACCCCCTTTTTGGGAATGAAGAATTGGCTGTACAAGACGTTCCTGAGAATGAAAATCGGGGAGCATACCTCCTTTGCTCTTATGGTGATGCTCGATGTGATGTTTCCCGAGAAGATTTCAGTGGGGCGCAACACGGTCATCGGATATAATACGACGATCCTCGCCCATGAATACTTGATTAAGGAGTACAGGTTGGGTGACGTCCAGATAGGATCCGAAGTGATGATCGGTGCCAACACAACTGTGTTGCCGGGAGTGAAAATCGGTGACGGTGCCATCGTGTCGGCGGGAACCCTTGTACATAAAGATGTTCCGGATGGTGCGTTCGTCGGGGGAAACCCGATGAGAGTCATTTATACGAAAGATGAACTGGCTGAACGGTGGCGGGAAGATGCCATTTATGGATTGAATAGAGAAGAATAAGGGAAAAGGCAAAGATAGAGTGAATTCTATTTTTGCCTTTTTTTGTATTTGAAGGCTGTTTTCGCAAAGATTGTTGCTATTCGCATCCAAACTAAGATTTACGATGCTCTGTCATCTAAGTTGTGGTGCAGGAGGGTGAAGGGAACAGTCCCGCTTTCCACGGACGTTCGGCCGAGCCTCCTCAGCAAAAACCGCCTCCGGTGTCTCGGCACGCCCGTTTTCCTACGCAGTTCCCTTCACCCTCTAGAGTAGTATGTGTTGACAGAGCAAAATGGTGTGTGGGCATCAGTTTTAAAAGAGTACCGGACTATTAAATAAAATCAGTCACTGCAACGAATGAATAAGCAGTGGCATACGTGATCTTCTCATTTCCTTTGTGATAGTCAAACTTTTCATCAGGTGATTGGAGCGGGAGGCGTTCGACTCCTGCGGGAATAGCGTGAAAGTTGAGACCCCACAGGGCAAAGCCCGAGGAGGCTCAACTCACGCCCCGCGGAAAGCGAGCACCTGTAGCGGAAATCAACCGCCACTCGCTACATCCAAAAGCAACAATGTTTACGAAAACAGCCTTTTTGAAAGAGGAGGGGATTAGTCGAATGGCAGATATATTTTGAAAACGGCAGAAAAAATAAAATTTGGCAGATAATCCGGCACCCCTACAGAAAATCCCCATCCAAACGGTTGACGAATAAAAAAAGAAACGCTACACTACAAATAACTTTAATTTATTAGCATATTAGCGAACTAAAGGATTTCAGAATAATCGAGGATTAGTAGCAATCCCTCAAACGGGGAAAAATAGATGAATTAATACGCCAAAGGTGGTTCTTATGACTAAGTTGTTTATGTTCGAGAAGCCATTGGGAATGAGAGATACATTTCCTGACTTATATGAAATCAAGGATCAGACGAAAAAGAAGATGGAGAACGCCATGAAGCTTTGGGGCTACAAGTTTATTGAAACCCCGAGTCTTGAATACTACGAGACCGTCGGCGAGGCGTCGGCGATCCTGGATCAGCAGCTGTTCAAACTGTTGGATCAACAGGGGCATACGCTTGTGTTGAGACCGGATATGACTGCTCCGATAGCCAGGATTGCCGCATCCAAATTATTAAAAGATGAAGCGCCGCTCAGACTTGCTTATTCGAATTCCGTATTCAGGGCCCAGCAGCGGGAAGGCGGTCGTCCGGCTGAATTTGAGCAGGTAGGAATTGAATGCATCGGAGACGATTCCGTCAGCGCCGATGCCGAAGTGATCGCCCTGATGGTATCGGTTTTGAAAGAAGCAGGCTTGGAGCATTTCAAGATTTCCATCGGTCATATCGGCTTTGTTCAGGAGCTGTTCACTCAAATCGTAGGTACCGAGGAACGGGCAGATACGTTAAGAAGGTACTTATATGAGAAAAACTATGTCGGGTACCGTCAACATATCAACGAGCTTGCTTTATCATCCATTGATAAAGAGCGGCTTTTCCGATTCCTGCAATTGCGGGGATCCGAAAATGTGCTGGGTGAAGCCCACAGCCTCCTTGAAGGGGAAAGAGGGCTTCGTGCATTGGAGCAGCTGAACGATCTGTGGAATATTTTACGGGATTATGAAGTGGAGCAATATGTGAAATTCGACTTGAGCCTTGTCAGCCATATGAGCTATTATTCCGGCATCTTATTCGAAGTGTACGGGGATAATGTCGGTTTTGCCATCGGAAATGGCGGACGTTACAATAAGCTGCTTGAAAAATTCGGGAAAAATTCAGGGGCGACGGGATTCGGACTGCGTCTGGATTACGTACTGGAAGCCATGCAGGTTGAATTGTCTTCCACTTTGCAACAGTGTGTGCTGTTCAGCGATGAACGAAGGAAAGAAGCCATAAGCCTCGCACGGGACCTAAGAAGTGAAGGAAACGAGGTTGTTCTCCAGAACTGGAAGGGCGTAGGCGATGTGGACGAGTTTACGAAGGGGTTCAGTAATGTCCACTTCGTAGTCGGACAGGACCGAAAAGGCGGTGAATCATCATGAGTGCATTAACGATTGCCATGCCAAAAGGCAGGATATTCGAGGAAGCAGTGGAACTATTAAGGAAGGCTGATTATAATCTGCCCCCTGAATTTGATGATTCAAGAAAGCTCATCATTGAAGTGCCCGAGGAGGACCTTCGTTTCATCCTCGCAAAGCCCATGGATGTTCCGACGTATGTGGAACACGGGGTAGCTGATTTAGGGATTGCTGGAAAGGATGTCATGCTGGAAGAAGAGCGGGATGTCTATGAGCTGCTGGATCTAAGGATCAGCGGGTGTTACCTGGCGGTAGCGGGGCTGCCGGATACGAAGATGAGCGATGTGGCACCGAAGATTGCAACCAAGTATCCGAATGTCGCTTCTTCTTATTTCCGCGAACAGGGCGAACAGGTTGAAATCATTAAGCTAAACGGTTCCATCGAGCTTGCACCGTTAATCGGGCTCGCTGACCGCATCGTCGATATCGTTTCGACAGGTCGCACCCTGAAAGAAAACGGACTGGTGGAATACGAAACCATCGTCGGCATCACCTCCCGCCTCATCGTCAATCCCGTCAGCTACAGGATGAAAGACGAAAAAATCGAAGACCTCGTCAACCGGTTGACACGCATCATCGGGTGAGAGGGACGGACCTCTCTTCTTTGAGTCCGGAATGTAGTGTTGGCAGGCATTAAAGAAGCTTTCGGGACGGATACTTGTGGAAATTCGAGGTCCGTCCCTCTAAATAGAGATTACATAGGGAAGCCGGTCCTGATTGCAGGTCCGTCCCTCTAAAAGGTTGGTGAATTCTGTGAAGATTATGAAGGATTTAAAGGGAGCGTCGATCAAGCGCTCTGTCGATAGTGGTACGGAGGAACAGAGGAGAGCGGTTCAGGAGATCATCGCTTCTGTGCAGAAGGATGGGGATAAGTCGGTCAGAGGGTTTACGGAGAAATTCGATGGCGTGTCCCTGGAGGATTATAAAGTATCTGAGAGTGAAATCGAGGAAGCCTTCTCATCACTGGATTCCGAGATGATTTCGATCATTGAGGAAGCCGCGGATAATATTCGTGGATTCCACAGGGAGCAAAAGAGATCTTCATGGTTCACAACGGATGAGAACGGCACGATGCTTGGTCAAAAGCTGACTCCCCTTGATTCAGTGGGTGTGTACGTACCGGGGGGAACGGCAGCCTATCCGTCATCCGTATTGATGAATGTACTTCCGGCAAGAGTGGCGGGAGTCGAACGGATTACGATGGTTTCCCCTCCAGGTCGTGATGGACGTTTATCTCCGGGTGTGCTCGTGGCAGCAAGGATCGCCGGGGTGAAGGAGATCTTCAAAGTCGGAGGTGCACAAGCTGTTGCCGCACTGGCGTACGGAACGGAATCAATCGCTCCTGTCGATAAAATAACGGGGCCGGGAAACATCTTCGTCGCCCTGGCCAAACGTGAAGTGTTCGGCGATGTGGATATCGACATGATTGCAGGTCCGAGTGAAATCGTGATCTTAGCTGACGAACATCAGCGTGCTGACGAAATCGCAGCGGATCTCCTTTCACAGGCAGAGCATGATGTACTGGCGTCTGCCGTCCTGGTGACGAATTCATCGACCCTTGCCGAAGAAGTTTCCTCTCAGGTTGAGCGGCAGCTTTCCACTCTTCCTCGTGAAGGGATCGCCCGTGAATCCATCACGAACTTTGGTGCCATCTATGTAACGGGAGACATAGAGGAAGGGATTGCTCTCGTCAATGAACTTGCGGCGGAGCATCTGGAAATCCTGACGGAGAAGCCCTTCGAAACAATGGCTAAAATCCGCCATGCCGGCGCGATCTTCCTGGGACGATACAGCTCGGAGCCGGTCGGTGACTATTTCGCAGGTCCCAATCATGTACTGCCGACGAACGGGACAGCCCGTTTCTCAAGTCCATTGAATGTGGACGAATTCATGAAGAAGACGAGTGTGATTTCCTACAGTGAAACAGCACTGCAACAAAACTATGACAAAATCGCGAAGCTTGCCCGGTTAGAAGGGCTCGAGGCCCACGCAAGGGCTGTGGAGATTCGATTCAATAAAGAGAAATAAGGAAGAGGGACGGACCTCCCCACGGGAGGTCCGTCCCTCCAAAAAGGAGGACATCATGTTGAGAAGTGCAGAGGTTGTGCGTAAGACGAATGAGACAGATATTCGCTTGAGTTTTGGAATTGATGGGGAAGGAAACGCAAAGATCGAGACGGGCGTCCCGTTCATGAGTCATATGCTGGATTTGTTCACGAAGCATGGACAATTCGATTGTACGATAGATGCGAATGGAGATACGGAGGTCGATGATCACCATACGACAGAAGATATCGGCATTTGTTTGGGTCAGGCACTACTGGAGTCCCTGGGAGACAAAAAAGGAATCAAACGGTACGGATCAGCCATGGTACCGATGGATGAAGCCCTCGCTCAGGTTGTGGTGGACTTGAGTAACCGTCCTCATCTTGAATTCCGTGCAGAACTCCCAAGCCAGAAAGTCGGTACGTTTGATACGGAACTCGTTCACGAATTCCTATGGAAACTTGCCCTTGAAGCCCGGATGAATCTGCACGTCATCGTTCATTATGGCCACAACACCCACCATATCATTGAAGCGATCTTCAAAGCCCTCGGCCGAGCATTGGACGAAGCAACGACGGTCGATCCCCGTGTCAAAGGGATTCCGTCTACGAAGGGGATGTTATAATTCATGATCGGTATTGTGGATTATGGGATGGGGAATCTGTTCAGCGTCAGTAAAGCATTGGAACGCTTGAACGTCCCTTACTTCATCAGTGATGTACAGGAAGAATTACTAAAGGCGGACGGGTTGATTTTACCGGGGGTAGGGGCATTTAAAGATGCCATGAATCTGCTTGAAACCACCCACTTGAAAGAGACCATCATGACATTTGCAGATAGCGGGAAGCCGCTTCTCGGCATTTGTTTGGGCATGCAGCTTTTATTTGAAGAAAGCAAGGAGAATGGTTCAACAAAAGGGTTATCCCTTCTGCCGGGTGAGGTGCTCCACATCCCGAAGCAAGACAGTCAGGGAAATGCTTATAAAGTTCCGCACATGGGTTGGAATCTACTCCGTTATCAGAAGAATTCACCTCTTTTAGAAGGGGTAACAGAAGGTTATGTATATTTCGTCCATTCCTACTATGTGCATGAAGGATCAAAAGACGTGATTGTGGCAAGTGCTAACTATGCAGGAGTCGAAATCCCGGCCGTCGTCAGCAGGGAAAATATATATGGCATGCAGTTTCACCCGGAAAAAAGCGGTGAGCTGGGCATGCAGCTGTTAGAAAACTTTACAAAACGGGTGAAGGAGGCGGTCTCATGAGTTTTACGATTTATCCAGCCATCGATATGCGGGGCGGGAAATGTGTCCGTCTAGTCCAAGGAGATTATAATCAAGAAACGGTGTATGGTGACTCTCCCTTTGACATGGCAAAGAAATTCGTTAATGAAGGAGCGGAATGGATCCACATGGTAGACCTCGATGGGGCAAAGGAAGGCTCCAGGATCAACGATGAATTCGTCATTGCCGTGGCAGAAAAACTTCATGCAAAGGTTCAAATAGGCGGTGGCATACGCTCCAAAGAAGATATCGAACATTATTTGAACCGGGGTGTCGACCGAGTGATCATAGGAAGCATCGCCGTTTCAAATACAGAGTTGGTAAAGGAATGGCTGTCGGAGTACGGGGATAAGATAGCGATTGGACTCGATGCGAAGGATGGTTATGTGGCAACCCACGGCTGGCTGGAAACGTCTGGCCTTAAAGCCGTCGATCTTGGAAAAGAATTAGCGGTTGCCGGGGCCGAAACGTTCATCTTTACTGATATTGCCACAGACGGAATGCTATCTGGTCCCAATGTAGAAGCAGTGGTGGATCTTGCTGAACAAACGGGAAAATCAGTGATTGCGTCTGGAGGCATTAGCTCGCTGGACGATCTAAAGACATTAAAGCAATACGAATCCCGGGGCGTATCCGGTGCCATTTGCGGGAAATCGATTTACACTGGGAAATTCACTGTGAGTGAGGCCGTAAATGAGGTGAAGTCATGTTAACGAAACGAATCGTTCCCTGCCTGGATGTGAAAGATGGCAGGGTGGTAAAAGGAATTCAGTTTGTGGAACTCCGCGATGCAGGAGATCCCGTTGAACTTGCGAAAGTCTATGATAAGCAGGGGGCGGACGAGCTTGTTTTCCTCGATATTTCTGCATCCCACGAAGGCCGTAAGACCATGGTGGAGGTCGTTCAGCATGTGGCAGCGGAACTGGCAATTCCCTTTACCGTCGGCGGTGGAATCAATTCAGTGGAGGATATGAAAGCGATCCTCCGGGCAGGGGCAGATAAGGTGTCCCTAAACACAGCCGCTGTACTACGTCCCGAACTTGTCCGTGAAGGGGCCAATTATTTCGGATCGCAATGTATCGTCGTGGCGATCGATGCCAAGTACGATGAAGGAAGCAGCGGATGGAAGGTATATACCCACGGCGGAAGAAAGCTGAAAGATCTCGATGCCGTTGAATGGGCAAAGGAAGTGGAGTCCCTCGGTGCAGGAGAAATCCTGCTTACCAGCATGGATAGTGATGGGGAGAAGCAAGGGTTCAATCTGGCTCTGACGAAGGCGGTCAGCGAAGCCGTATCGATTCCTGTGATCGCTTCAGGCGGAGCAGGAAATGCGGGTCACTTCAAAGAAGTGTTTACAGAAGGCAAAGCCGATGCGGCATTAGCTGCCTCCATCTTTCATTATAAAGAAACGAGTGTAGAAGAAGTGAAGAGTTATTTAAGAGAACAGGAGGTGCACGTACGATGACAAATAATGATTGGATGACATCCGTGAAGTTTGATGACAAAGGACTGGTGCCTGCCATCATCCAGGATGCTGAAACGAAGGATGTCCTGACACTGGCGTATATGAACGAAACGTCTCTCAAGAAAACCGTGGAGACCGGGGAAACCTGGTTTTATTCCCGTTCACGCCAAGAGCTGTGGCATAAAGGAGAAACGAGCGGCAACACCCAGAAAGTCAAGAATATTACGTGGGACTGCGATCGTGATGCCCTTCTAGTCCTGGTTGATAAGAAAGGGCCTGCCTGCCATAAAGGAGAAGAAAGTTGCTTTCATGAAAATGTGCTAGGTGAGGGGAACTCATCAACAGAAAACATCCTCCTTACTCTTGAGAAACTCATTGGAAATCGTGAAAAAGAGCGGCCGGAAGGAGCCTACACCACTTACCTATTTGAAGAAGGAGTCGATAAGATCCTTAAAAAAGTAGGCGAAGAAGCATCAGAAGTGATCATCGCGGCCAAAAACAGGGACAGTGAAGAATTGAAATGGGAAGTCGCAGACCTCTTTTACCACGTACTCGTCCTTCTAAGAGAACAAAAACTTCCACTGCAAGACGTGTTGGGCGTCCTCGTGGAACGTCATAATAAATAACACCCTGAGGGACGGACCTTCGCGCGTGCGCGAAGGTCCGTCCCTCAAAATATGGTAGTTTAGTACGGGGGTATTGTATGATATACTACTGTAGTTATACTATGAACGTTTCGGAGGACTTTGATGAGAAAAGGGTCAAAATTAAGTAGTGAAGAAGCGAAAGTGTTGTCTTTTGTCCCTACTGGCGAATATTACTACAATAAAGGGATGAAAGCTTATCAACGTCGTGAGCTTAAGAAATCGTTAAAATATTTAAATAGAGCATTTCAATTAGAACCGATCGAACCGATGATTGCCTGTCAATTATCGATTGTGTATACAGAGCTTGGGGAATACAAGCGTTCCAATGATTTACTGCATAACATACTGGAGGATCTGGATCCCCGTATGTCAGAATGCCATTACTTCTTAGCCAATAATTATGCCCACCTTGGCTTATTTAAAGAGGCGTATGAACAGGTCTCCACTTACTTGGATAAAGAAGAATATGGCGAATTCGTCGAAGATGCGGAAGACTTATTGGAGCTTCTTGAGCTTGATTCCGATTTGATCGTGGACGATTTATATGAGCATGATGAGCTGATCGTCCAACAGGAAAAAGCGAGGGAGCTCCTCGAATCCGGCCACTTCCAGAAAGCTGTGGATACCTTGCAGGAGGTAATTCGTGACTATCCCGAATTCTGGTCCGCCTATAATAATCTGGCTCTTGCCTACTTCTATTTAGGCGAAGTGGATAAAGCGTCGTCGACACTGGAAGAGGTGCTAGAGAAGAATCCTGGAAATCTCCATGCCCTGTGCAACACGGCCGTTTTTTATTTCTATCAAAAGCGCCATGATGAGCTGGATGAATTGATCCAGGGGCTTGAGAAGGTCCGTCCCCTGCTTCATGAGCACCGTTATAAGCTCGGGGCGACCTTTGCCCTGATCGGTCATTCCAAGAAAGCGTATGGTTGGCTGAAATACCTTCAAAAGATCGGATTTGAAGGAGATGCGAGCTTTTATTACTGGTTGTCCTATTCTGCCCATGAGACCGGTCACGGGGATACAGCCCGTACAGCGTGGAAAAAAGTTCTGGAATTCAATCCTGAAAAAGAAGGACAGGAGCCGTGGGGCGATCAGAAAAAGGCGGAGGGCTTTGAAAATCACGTCACATCGATTTTAAAGAAGCTTCAAAGTGACTATACCGAGGAAAAATTATTCGGTCTATTTCTGACGTCAATCTCTGATAATCAAAGGGCCATCCTGACCCATGCAGATTTCTGCGATGTAGAGGATCTGTCGATCGTTGAGAAGGTATATCTCGCCCAGGTGTTGAACAGCAATGGGAAAAGTTCGATTAAAGTGAATCAGGAAATCCAGAATATGCACGAGGTCGCCCTGCACCTTTATGGAAGTCACCGGCCTATTACAAGTGTGGAATCCGGCCTGTTCCTGACGTGGTTCACGATTGCCTACCGGGGAATCAAAGAACGTGAAACCTTCAAGAATGCAAAAGCGTTCGCAGCGGCTACAGAGTTCGTCTGGAATCGCCTGCGAAATGAGAAGATCACAAAGAAACAGGTGTGCGAGCGGTTCAATGTATCCGCAAGTACATTAAGCAAATATATATCAGTCGTTGAAAGCTACCTGCCTTGAGCATATTTTTGGCGATATGCCGCTAATTTTTATAGGATAGGTGTAGGAAGTTAATACTATGGATGGAAGGCTAAGCACCATTACAACCTCTAACCATAGTATTTAATAAAGAATTTGCTTACGACTGATTCGGAAGGAGAATGTCACTATGTCTGAAGAAAAAATTTATGATGTAATCATCGTAGGTGCAGGCCCTGCAGGAATGACTGCGGCCGTTTATACGTCACGTGCGAGCCTTTCAACGCTGATGCTTGAAAGAGGAGTGCCGGGCGGACAGATGGCGAATACGGAAGAAGTGGAGAACTATCCAGGATTCGACCATATTCTTGGACCTGACCTTTCTAATAAAATGTTTGATCATGCTAAGAAATTCGGTGCTGAGTACGCATACGGAGACATTAAGGAAATCGTGGACGGCGAGGATTTCAAAATCGTCAAAACCGGTTCAAAAGAATTCAAGGCCCGTGCCGTTATCATCACAACAGGTGCAGAATATAAGAAAATCGGTGTCCCAGGCGAGAAAGAGCTTGGCGGACGCGGAGTATCTTACTGTGCCGTATGTGACGGAGCATTCTTTAAAGGAAAAGACCTTGTTGTAGTCGGTGGAGGGGACTCTGCTGTTGAAGAAGGGGTTTACCTGACGAGATTCGCTAACAAAGTGACGATCGTTCACCGTCGTGACGAGCTTCGTGCTCAAAAAATCCTGCAACAGCGTGCCTTTGATAACGAGAAAGTTGATTTCATCTGGAATCACACTGTGAAAGAAATCAACGACAAAGATGGTAAAGTGGGAAGCGTGACCCTTGTGTCAACTGAAGATGGAAAAGAAACGGATTTCCAGGCCGACGGAGTCTTCATCTATATCGGAATGCTTCCATTAACGAAGCCATTTGCAAACCTCGGAATCATCAACTCTGAAGGATACATTGAAACGAACGAACAAATGGAAACAAAGGTTCCGGGAATCTTTGCAGCCGGCGATGTTCGTGAAAAACAACTCCGTCAAATCGTGACAGCGACAGGTGACGGCAGTATCGCCGCTCAAACAGCTCAGCACTATATCGAAGAGCTGAAAGAAAAAGTCAAAAACGGTTAATGTAAGAAAGCCTTACGAAAGGGATCCCTTCGTAGGGCTTTTTTTATAGGTCAATTCTTCTTATGTTTGTTAAACACATACACGAGTTCCGACAGCGTCAACTTCTTCAACCGTTCATCACATGGCTTGTAAACACCTGCTTCTACTAACCGACGAATCAATTGCTGTCTCTCACGTTCAACGGCTTCACGTAAAAATGGCATATGTGTTCACTCCTTTTGGACTCTTATTGGTAGTGTAAGGGGAATAAAGAGGGAAAACATCTACTTTGTTAAGTTTTCTACCAATTTAGAATTCTTTGTCAGGTTTTCTAACATAACAGTCCAAATAGCAGGAGAAGACATGTATAATCAAGATATTCCCTGCTTAGGAGGATGAGAAGATCGTGGACAATGAACCTTCCTATAAGGATAAAAAAGTAATATCCATCGGAGTCGTGAGCGAACTGACCGGTTTGACCGAGAGGAAAATCCGCTATTATGAAGAGAAGAATTTGATCTTTCCTCAGCGCTCCAACCGGGGATATCGAAAATACTCATTCTCCGATGTGGAACGATTGATGGATATCGCCGACCAGCGTGAAGAAGGAGTCACAACCAAAGAAATCAAACATGAACTAACGAGAAAAGAGAGAAAAGAAGCCAAACAGAAAATGATCAAAGGTCAGCTGAATGCGCGTTTCGGGGTGCAGAAGAAATAAATGAGGGACGGACCTCTGGATGATGACTTTCGATTGGTGGGGGTATGTAGCGTTAAGGTTTTGGTAAAAAAAGTTAATCGGCTGGTTTTCATTGGATTTCGGCTGGATTCATTTCCAAAACCGCTGGATTTACTCTTGTTTCGGCTGGATTTTCGGCAAAAACGGCCGGATTTTTCCGACTTGCCATCTATAAATACCCTTATTTGTATGACTTCCATAACAATTTCGCCAAACAAACCATCAACTTCAACCTATCTAGTTTACCTTCCAAAAATAAACAGGATTACAACCCTTCCAACAGGGAATAACGACTATTATGAAAGTCATCTCAGTTTATTTCGGAAGGTCGGATCAACTATGAAAGTAATGAAATTCGCAGCAATCGCCGCAGTATTTGCACTAATCCCCATCGTCTATTTCAGTTTTTTCGCGGATGAGACAGAGTCATCCTCCAAAAAGCGCGTCATTGCACTAGGCGATTCACTTACTTATGGGTATGGTGATAAAAAGGAATCGGGTTATATCGGGCGTTTAGAAGAAAAGGTGAATAAAGAACAGACGAAGATGTCGTATCATTTTCAAAACCTCGGAGTGCCGGGTCAGCAGTCGGATCAGCTGCTCGCACAAATCGTGAAGCCGGACGTTGCCGAGGATTTGAGTGAAGCGGACGTGTATATTATCAACATCGGAACCAATGATTTAATCAAGAACAATGGTGGAGATCTGTTCCCTTTGCATCATGACGAAATCATGGATGCAAAAAAAGACTATCTCGACCATTTGGATAAAATCCTGAATATTGTCGGGACAGCAAGCAAAAAAGCGGACATCATCGTGTTGGGGCTGTACAATCCATATCCGGACAAAGACAGCGATAAGATCGAAGCGTATGTGGACGATTGGAATAAGTCCATGATGAAGGAAGCCGAGCAACATGAGAACGTAAAATACGTTTCGACGAATCCGTTATTCAAAGGGAAGTCCAAAGAGGTTTACTTTCATGATTCCCTTCACCCTAATGGGAAAGGCTACGAGTTAATCGCACATCAGATTATGAAGAACTATGACTTTTAACCTGTATATTGACAGGATTCGAGGGCATTCGAGAGGGTTTGTAAAATTCTCTTGGAAACATTAACATTCCGTAATACCGTTTTAAATCTGTTGTAACACTAGTGAAACAATTTTCGGGTATTATAGAAAATAAGAAATTGACCCCCTTTTAAGTAATAAATCCCGTAGACGACACAGGAATCGCCTGTGTCTATTTTTTTTGCCTTTTTTCCTGTTACAGTGATTCTTCAGGTCCTGTACCAATTTATTGGAATACCTCCCCGTGTCAAAACCTGTCCTAATATATTTCGATTCCATTCGACAATCTCATCAACAAGCGGAGACATTGTAGCTTGTCTACAATCATAGTATAATGTAAGGAATGAGATAGACTGTAAATGGGATGGATGCATAGATCCCGAATCATCAAGATTGAGGTGAAGGTAGTGCAACGTGTCACAAATTGTTTATATCTGGATGGAGACAAGGTGCTCCTTCTCCAAAAGCCAAGACGGAACTGGTGGGTCGCTCCAGGTGGAAAGATGGAGTCGGGTGAATCGATCAGGGATGCCGTCATTCGTGAGTATCGTGAGGAAACGGGAATCTACTTGAAGAATCCCGATCTGAAAGGCGTTTTTACATTCATTATTAAAGACGGCGACCAAATCGTCTCCGAGTGGATGATGTTTTCTTTCTTCGCAACAGAAGCAGACGGAGTCAATCTTCAGGAATCAGAAGAAGGCAAGATTAAATGGCATCCGATTGAAGAGATCAAGAATCTTCCGATGGCTGAAGGAGATTATCATATTCTGGACTACCTTTTACACGGAAAGAATACGATTTATGGAACGTTTACGTATACTCCCGATTTCAAATTATTGTCTTATCGACTGGATCCAAGTTAAACAACAAGCTTTTATATAGAACATTATGATTAAGGTGGGGGAAGAGTATGAGTACAGGTTCGACAAACGATGTTCAATTGGTCATCATAACAGGGATGTCCGGAGCCGGCAAAACCGTAGCGATTCAGAGCTTTGAGGATTTAGGGTTCTTCTGTGTGGACAATCTGCCACCCACTCTTCTGCCAAAGTTTTTGGAACTGATGAAAGAGTCCGGTAATAAAATGAATAAGGTCGCCCTCGTCATGGACCTTAGGGGAAGGGAATTCTTCGATCATTTATTCAAAGCTTTGGATGAACTGGCGGAAACCTCATGGGTATCCCCACAGATCCTCTATTTGGATGCAGATGATGCTTCCCTTGTCAGACGATATAAGGAAACACGCCGTTCCCATCCATTGGCACCTTCAGGTTTGCCCCTTGAAGGGATTCGTCAGGAGAGAGAGCTGCTTGAGGAGTTAAAAGGGCGTGCCCAATTAATTTATACAACATCAACGATGAAGCCGCGTGAGCTTCGGGAAAAGATTCTAACGGAATTCTCGGTGAATAAGAAGACGATTTTCACGGTGAACGTTGTATCATTCGGTTTTAAGCACGGGATTCCCATCGATGCCGATCTGGTGTTTGATGTACGATTCCTCCCAAACCCTCATTATATCGATCATATGAGACCGAAAACGGGGTTGGATGAAGAAGTGTCCACCTATGTGTTGAAATGGAATGAAACGAATAAATTCATCGAAAAGGTAACCGACTTATTGGCGTTCATGCTTCCCCAGTACAAGCGGGAAGGTAAGAGCCAGCTTGTAGTGGCGATTGGATGTACAGGCGGGCAGCACCGCTCGGTTGCGTTGGCAGAGTATCTTGGACATCATTTTGAAAAAGACTACCAAACTAAAATTTCTCATCGAGACATTCAGAAGAGAAAGGGTCTAACAACATGACACATACACCCAAGGTCGTCGTGATCGGGGGAGGAACCGGATTACCGGTCCTGCTCCGGGGATTGAAACGACACCCGATTGATATATCGGCCATTGTCACCGTTGCAGATGACGGTGGCAGTTCCGGCCGTTTGCGGGACAGTTTGGATATTCCGCCTCCGGGAGATATACGGAATGTCCTGGCTGCACTTTCAGAAGTAGAGCCACTGGTTGAACAAATGTTTCAGCATCGTTTTGAAACGACGAATGAGCTTTCCGGTCATGCCCTGGGAAACCTGATCATCGCGGCACTCGCCTCCATTACAGGGGACTTTGTCCATGCGATCCAGGAAATGAGCAGGGTGTTGAATGTAAAGGGCAAGGTGCTTCCATCGGCGAATCAGAGTGTCATCCTGAAGGCTGAAATGGAAGATGGGACGATTGTGACGGGCGAGTCTGCCATCCCGAAAGCAGGGAAGAAGATCAAGCGTGTCTTTCTGAAGCCCGACAGCATCAAGGCATTAGGTGAAACCCTGCGTGCCATCAAGGAAGCCGATTTAATTGTGATGGGACCGGGAAGCCTATATACTAGTATCTTACCGAATCTTCTTGTCCCGGGCATTGGTGAAGCGGTATGCAGAGCAGATGCGAAGAAAATGTATATTTGCAACATCATGACACAGGCCGGGGAAACCCTGGATTATTCCGCAAGCGATCACGTTAAGGCATTGTACGATCATCTGGAGACACCGAGCATCGATTATATCCTGGTGAATAAAAAGCAGGTACCTAAAGAGGTGCAGGTCCGATATAATGAAGAGCAGGCGAGCCCCGTCCACTTTGATGTGGATAAATTGAGATCCATGGGACTGGAAGTGATCGCTGAAGAAATTCTCTCTTATGACAACCATTTTGTTCGTCATAATACAGAGAAAGTCGCGGATATCATTTATTCTTACTTGAAAGAATCAACAACCTGATACAGTAACGAAAATTTCTTGTGTATAAGGTTGTGCAAGCGTTTGCTAGGAGGTGATGGGGATGTCGTTTGCGTCCGAAACAAAAAAAGAACTGACCAATATTGAAGTGAAAGATTGCTGTGCAAATGCAGAGCTTTCCGCATTGATTCGAATGAATGGTTCATTGTCCTTCTCGAATCAAATGCTCGTCGTCAATATTCAAACCGAAAACGCCGCCATTGCCAGAAGGATCTATACATTGATTAAAAAAGGGTACGACACCCCGGTAGAGCTTCTGGTGAGAAAAAAGATGCGGCTGAAGAAGAACAATGTCTATATTGTACGAATCAAAGAAGATACAAAGATGATCCTCGAGGACTTGAAAATACTGGGTGAACATTTCACCTTTATTCATAATATATCCGAAGACCTGATCAAGAAGAAATGCTGTAGGCGCTCGTATTTAAGGGGAGCGTTCCTAGCAGGAGGTTCGGTCAATAACCCGGAAACGTCATCGTATCATTTAGAAATTTTTTCTCTTTATTCCGAACACAACGAAGCGTTGTCCGAACTGATGAATTCCTTCGGGTTAAACAGTAAGACCCTTGAAAGAAAGAAAGGATTCATTACGTACTTGAAGGAAGCGGAGAAAATCACGGAATTCCTGAATATCATAGGTGCACATAATGCTCTCCTTCGATTCGAGGATGTCCGGATTGTCCGGGATATGAGAAATTCCGTTAATCGTCTGGTGAATTGCGAGACGGCTAATTTGAATAAAACCATTGGTGCAGCTTTAAGGCAGGTTGAAAACATTAAGTTTATTGAAAAACATGTAGGATTACAGGTTTTACCCGATAAATTAAGGGAGATAGCCGAGCTGCGGGTGAATTATCAAGATGTCACATTGAAAGAACTTGGGGAAATGGTGTCAGGCGGCACCATCAGTAAATCTGGGATTAATCACCGCTTACGGAAAATCGATCAGCTTGCAGAAAAGTTAAGAGCGGGTGAAAAGCTGAATACCTAATTAAGGACAAAGGGGAGAAATGATCATGGTGGAAAAACAAGTGGAAGTGAAATTGAAGACAGGTCTTCAAGCAAGACCAGCGGCATTATTCGTACAGGAGGCAAACCGTTTCTCATCTGAAATCTTCTTGGAAAAGGACGGTAAAAAGGTCAATGCGAAAAGCATAATGGGCCTCATGAGCCTGGCCATCTCCACCGGCTCTGCCATCACACTGGTAGCAGACGGAAGCGACGAAGAAGAAGCCCTTGTAGCCCTCGAAGGCTTCGTCCAAAAAGAAGCATAAAATCAACTTCACAAAAAGCCGATGACCGGGGAGTGGTCATCGGCTTTTTTATTTGTTGTTATACTACCTAAATGTATTCATTCGGATAGAGGAATTGTGAACTATTCTGATTCGAAAATTGGTCATAGAATAAGGATTTTGAGGTGCATAAATTAGTATCGACTATCTTTTCTTCATTCTTTTTGGCTGGTTTTCGCAAAGAAAGATTGTTGCTATTCGCATACAAACTAAGATGTACGATGCTCTTTCATTTAAGTTGTGGTGCAGGAGGGTGAAGGGAACTGCTCCGCTTTCCACGGACGTTCGGCCGAGCCTCCTCAGCACAATTCGCTTCCGGGGTCTCGGCACGCCCGTTTTCCGTAGGAGTCTACGCAGTTCCCTTCACCCTCTA
>NZ_JAXBLY010000037.1:0-18241 GCF_033963925.1 Rossellomorea sp. YZS02
CACGCCGCCAGCGTTCGTCCTGAGCCAGGATCAAACTCTCCGATAAAAGTTTGAATAGCTCTTAAAATAAATCTAGAATTAACGTTGACGTTATTGTCTTGTTTTGTTCAGTTTTCAAGGTTCAATGTTTCGATGAGCTCTCTTGAGCACCTCTTAAATATAACATTTTTCGCTATAAAGCGTCAAGCTTTTTTTGAAATTTGTTTTCCGCCTTGTTTTGGCGACAAGAAATATAATAGCATCTTCTACTATTTAGAGTCAATACTATTTTTTCATCTTTTACTATTTATTTCAGAAAGCATCATTTCTTTTCCAAACTTCTATACATCCAGTTGATGGAGGAATAGTTCTGTAGAGTTTTTCTTTGGGACGACTTCCATGGTATGAGGGAGATATGCGAAGATCAATTCTTCCCAGAAGGAAGAACGAATAAAGGAAATTAAGGTCGTTTATAGAAGTGTATTAAAGAATGAGATTGTGTTGAAGGGAGAATATAGAATGAATAAGCTCATGAATGCCATCCAGGACCAATACCCCGATGATTTCGCTTGGTGCTATGGGTGTGGACGCCTCAACCAAGGTGGCCATCATTTTCGCACAGGGGTAGATGGAGATCACACTGTCACGTTCTACACCCCTAAACCGGAACATACGGCTTTACCGGGTTTTGTGTACGGAGGATTGATTGCGTCTTTAATTGATTGTCACGGCACGGGTTCAGCTGCGATTGCTCTACATCAGAAAAACGGCGGGGAAGTAGGAGACGGACAGGAGCCACCGCGGTTCGTGACGGCATCCCTGAATGTCGATTTCATGAAACCGACTCCTCACGGTGTTGCATTAAAAGCTGTTGGTACAGTTCAAGAAATCCATCCAAAGAAGTTTAAAGTGGAAACGGAGGTCTTTGCAGAAGGGGAATTGTGCGCCCGTGGTGAAGTGACAGCAGTTGTCATGCCAAAAACATTTTTAAGTAAATAGAGAAGAAGGGCAGTCAAGATTCAGGTAAACGCACCTGAATCTTCGACTGCCCTTCTTCTTATTATTCTATGGATCTTTATAAAATCCACATCTGAATAACCGTCAGACCCACTACTCCCGGAATACCCAATATACCTGAAATGGATGAAGTAGCTACATTTATAGGTACGTGAATTCCGTACTGACTGCCAAAGGCGTTCAGGAAGAATAGGAATAGTGCTCCGATCATGACCTTCATGGCAACTTGTCCAACAAACCGAAGCGGCTTGATGGGTGTGCCGGCAGCCAGCAGCAGAACGATCAGGCCACTGATCACCGCAATGACAATTACTGGGTTCATACCCTTCTCTCCTCTCAACTAAGAACATCATTCGTCTCTTACTGATAGGATATGAAGGTTGTCTACCTTTTTATGACGATCTTTCTATGTTTTGCTTCTCTGAAGAGAAAAAAATATTTGGCTTCTGCAATTTTCGAATGACAGTGGATGTTCAAATTATAATCCACGCTCATCTCGTCGATGGAACGCTGTTGATTCCAATGATCCTTGGTTTCGTCTAAAACGTGCAGTAAGGATTGGTCATACTCTTTTTTCAGCTTTCCTTTTTTTCGGAAAAACATAGGTATCCACTCCTTCGTTAAACGTCTCTTCTTCCTTCAAGGGCTTTCGATAAAGTTACTTCATCAGCATACTCGAGATCTCCGCCTACTGGAAGTCCATGGGCAATCCTTGTAATGCGGATTCCTGATGGTTTGACGAGGCGTGAGATATACATGGCTGTCGCTTCCCCTTCGATGTTAGGGTTGGTGGCAAGGATGACTTCCTGGACTTCGTCACTATGGAGACGTTTGATGAGGTCAGGTACATTGATGTCTTCAGGACCGATTCCATCCATCGGGGAGATGGCTCCATGAAGCACATGATATTGACCGTTATATTCTTTCATCTTCTCCATGGCAATGACATCTTTAGGGTCCTGTACCACACAGATGATGCTGCGATCCCGTCGTTGATCCTCACAGATATAGCATGGATCCTGATCGGTTATATGCCCGCAGACGGAACAGAAACTCAAGTTCCGTTTCGCATTGACCAATGCTTTTGCAAAGTCCAATACGGTGTCTTCTTTCATACTAAGAACAAAAAAAGCCAGGCGGGCCGCCGTTTTCGGCCCGATTCCCGGCAATTTCATAAAGCTGTCGATCAGCTTTGATATAGGCTCAGGATAGTGCATGATATTGCCTCCTAGAACATTCCCGGCAGGTTCATTCCTTTAGTGAATTGACCCATAGTGGAGTTCGTTAATTCATCCGCTTTTTTCAGTGCATCGTTTGTTGCTGCAAGGACTAGATCTTGTAACATTTCTACGTCTTCTGGATCTACCGCTTCTTCATTGATTTTTACATCAAGGACTTGTTTATGACCGGAAACAACAACTGTTACCATTCCGCCGCCAGCTGTACCTTCGATTTGCTTTTCACCAAGTTCCTCTTGAGCTTCCGCCATTTTCTTTTGCATCTTTTGCATTTGTTTCATCATATTTTGCATATTACCGTTTCCACGCATCATAGTATTACCTCCAGTATTTTTAATCGTTTAGTTCTATTAGATCCATACCGACAAGCTTTTCAGCTTCCTTCAATAGAGAGTCTTCTCCTTGTTCTTCACCGGATGATTCCCCATCCTCTGTTTTCGAGTTTCGGATAAAATCTTCTCTTATGCTCATCCACTGATCTTCAGGAATTCCTATAGCCGCATAACTGTTTCCTGTAAGCTCCTCCAATATGGAAGCAATCGCTGCTGTGAAAGCTTGATTCTCCATGGCCATCTGACAATGGATATCATATTTAAATTTTAACACAAAAGAACCGTTTGTCGCTGCTACAGGTTCTGCATCGTTCAACAGTGCAGACTGCGATCGCATTTGACGTTGATTCAATGTTTCAACCATGTCACCCCAGCGGCTCTTGATCAGATTGAGATCTTCTTTCGTAGCCGTGCGGAGTACTTCTTGAATCTTACCGGTCGGAGCACGAAACCCTTTCTTCGCCCTGATCGGTTTCTTCGCCGTTTGTTGAGCGGGCTCAGCCTGTACCTTGACACCATTGGCCTTCAACTGCTCGATTTCCTGTTCAAGAAGCTTGATCTTCTTCATCATCTCGTTTACTTCAGGAGAGGAAGCCGACGCTGGCGCTTCCATTTGGCATAGCTTTACAATGGATACTTCCAAGTAAATTCGGGCATGGTTTGTAAACTTCATTTCCTGGCCGGCCTGATTCAATACATCAATGTACTGATATATCTGACCAGGCTGCGTTTGCCCCGCTAATTCTTTAAAGTCATCATCGAGCATGACTCTTTCAAGCGATTCTTCAAGATTTGGTGCCGTCTGGTATAACAACATATCCCTGAAATACAGGATGAAGTCTTCAGCGAATCTTGCCGGGTCCTTCCCTTGAAACAGGAGCTCTTCCAACGCACCGAGACCAGTAGTGACATCCCTCTCAAGGATGGCTTTCGCCAGGGTATTCAAGTAGCCTTGGGAAACGGCACCCGTTACCGTCAGGGCGTCATCCACCGTCACCTGATCCTGACTGAAGGATATTGCTTGGTCGAGAAGACTGAGGGCATCACGCATCCCGCCCTCAGCAGCCCTTGCGATAATCGTCAGGGCGTTTTCTTCATAGTTCACACCCGACTCAGTTGCGATATGACTCATTCTTCCCACTATGTCCATAGCGGTGATACGCTTAAAGTCAAATCGTTGACAGCGGGATATGATCGTCAGGGGAATCTTATGGGGCTCCGTCGTCGCCAGTATGAATATAACGTGTTTAGGAGGTTCCTCCAATGTCTTCAAAAGCGCATTGAATGCCCCGATGGACAGCATATGAACCTCATCGATAATATAGACTTTATATTCAACGACGTTCGGGGAATACTTGACCTTATCCCGGATGTCACGAATCTCCTCAACCCCGTTATTGGAAGCGGCATCGATTTCAATGACGTCAGGGATCGAACCGTCCGTAATTCCTTTACACGCATCACACTCATTACAAGGTTCCGCTACAGGTGAACGTTCACAGTTAACGGCTTTTGCCAGTATCTTCGCTGCACTCGTCTTTCCTGTTCCCCTTGGTCCAGAGAATAAATAGGCATGGGAAATCTTCTGATGAAGGAGGGCATTTTGCAACGTTTTCGTTACATGCTGCTGTCCCACTACATCAATAAATGACTGAGGACGCCACACACGATATAAAGCTTGATATGCCAAAATACTCCCCCCTCTTTTTATGTACTATAGTGTCTCTATTATAACGTAATGTAAATCCCTTTTACAAAGAAAACCGGAGATCATTTTAAGAATCATATAAACAAAAAACTCACCCTGAAATGGATGAGTTGGTTGTATATAAGTTAAACTGCCGTGCACCTTTCGTCGACAAGCATCCATAGGCGTTACTCAAGCAGTTAGCTCGGCCCAGGCAACCCTGCGGCACATGGGAGCTTCCACTTAATGCTGCTTCCTTCCGGACCTGACATGGTTCATGGATTCCCATTGCGCAGGACCCAGGCGTCAACACCACTTACTTGAGGCAGGCCCTACAGAGTGCTAGCCTCGAAAAGGAATTCGGTCTCGCTGGAGCGGATTGCGAGTACAGGGCACCGCTACCTCCCCACCTAGCACGGCAAAATTGATACCATATTTAGTTGCGCCATTAGTGCGACGCAAAATTAAGTATACTAGGATATACGGTAAAAAGCAATGATGGAATGCTGTAAGTTATTTACATTTCCGAAACTCCATTCTTCTTTTCCTTCTTCTTACGTTCCCTCAAGTCTTTGAAGAAACGGGAAAGGATTCCACCGCATTCTTCAGCAAGTACTCCAGGTACTACTTCACACTGATGATTGAACCGTTCATCCTCCAGTAAATTCATTAACGTTCCTGCACAACCTGCTTTCGGGTCTTTAGCCCCGTACACGACTTTCTCGATTCTTGACAGGATGATGGCACCGCTGCACATGGGGCATGGTTCAAGCGTGACATAAAGCTCTGCTCCTTCCAGCCTCCAGGTGCCCAGCTTCTTACACGCCTCTTGAATCGCCAGTGTTTCAGCATGGGTAATCGCATTTTGCGTGGTTTCCCTCAGATTATGGGCACGGGCGATGATCTCACCATCCATGACAATCACCGCTCCGATCGGAACTTCCTGGATTGCCGCTGCTTTTTCTGCTTCAATTAATGCTTCTTTCATAAACTGCTCTTCTCTCATACCATGTACTCCCATAAATTTATTTCTCTATTCTTTATAAAATATCCTCATTCACACCAAACTATAAATGAAAGGGGCTTACATATGATACCTAACAATACCGCTCTTCTGATTATTGATATCATGAATCCATTTGATTTCAAACACGGGGAAACCCTGGCAGAACACACTTCCAAGATTATCGATCCCATTAACTCACTGCGTGAGTATAGCCAAGCCCACCGGCTTCCTACCATCTATATTAACGACCATTATGAGCTTTGGAAAGCAGATTACGAAGAGATTTATAAGAAATGCCATAACGAAGTGAGTGATGGCATCATGACCCCGCTCCAACCTAAGGAAGATGATTATTTTCTTATTAAACCCAAGCATTCCGCCTTTTATGGAACAGCTTTAAACACGCTCCTTCACCATCTTTCTGTAAAGAATCTGATCATTACAGGGATTGCAGGGAATATATGCGTCCTCTTCACAGCCAACGACGCTTATATGAGAGAGTTTAATCTGATGGTACCCATGGACGCCATTGCCTCCGTCAGTGATGAAGATAATCACTACGCATTGACCATGATGAAAAACGTGTTAAAAGCAAAGATTGATCCAACCGCGGGGATTTTATAATTTTTTCAACCCAAATCATATTGTATCCTCCCATTTCATAGGCTGATTATAGTGAATGAAATGGAGGAGGGTCTGTTTTATGCAAATACATGTTGTCCGGCCAAACCAATCGTTATTTGGCATCGCCCAAGCGTATGGATCAACAGTGAAAGATATAGTGGATGCGAATGAACTGCCAAACCCAGATAATTTAGTGATCGGACAGTCACTGGTCATACCGATCATTGGAAGCTTTTATTTTGTCCAACCCGGCGATAGCCTTTGGAGTATCAGTCAGAAGACAGGAGTACCATATCAGGAACTAGCGAGGGTAAACGGAATCTCCCCCAATCAGCCTCTACAGGTAGGGTTTCGTTTATACATTCCCCAGAAACCAAAGGGGAAAGCGGAGTTTAATGGCTATGTAGAACCATATGGGAAGGAAGTATCACCGAACCTTGAAGAAAGCGCCAAGGAGGCGGCACCTTATCTCACGTACCTCGCTCCGTTCAGTTTCCAGGCCAAGCGCGATGGAACACTGAAAGAACCTCCCCTGGGTAACCTCATTCAAACCGGAAAAGACAATAATAATGTCATGATGATGGCCATTACCAATCAGGAGGATGGGACCTTCAGCGATGAACTGGGACGAATTCTGTTAACCGACCAGGCCATCCAGGATAAGTTCCTTGACAACGTCGTCAAAACAGCTAAGAAATATGGATTCAGGGATATCCACTTCGACTTTGAATATTTGCGCCCTCAGGACAAAGAAGCCTACAACCAATTTTTGCGAAAAGCGAAGGCGCGTTTCAATCAGGAAGGATGGCTCCTCTCAACCGCACTTGCCCCAAAGACCAGTGCGGATCAAAAAGGGAAGTGGTATGAAGCACATGATTATAAAGCACACGGTGAGATTGTCGATTTCGTCGTCATCATGACGTACGAGTGGGGTTACAGCGGCGGCCCTGCCATGGCGGTGTCACCTATCGGACCGGTCCGGGAAGTTCTTGAATATGCCGTTTCAGAAATGCCACCTTCCAAGATTCTCATGGGGCAGAACTTATATGGATATGACTGGACCTTGCCTTTTGTACAAGGAAGTACCGCGAAAGCGATCAGTCCTCAACAGGCGATTAAGATTGCCGCTGATAACAATGTCAAAATTGAGTATGATCAAAAAGCACAGGCACCATTCTTTAAATACCGGGATGCAAATACCGGGAAAGATCACGAAGTCTGGTTTGAAGATGCACGCAGCATCCAGGCTAAATTCGATCTTATGAAAGAACTAAAGTTGCGAGGGATGAGCTATTGGAAGCTCGGCCTCTCCTTCCCTCAAAACTGGTTGTTAATTTCCGACAATTTCAATGTCGTGAAAAGATAATTAATAGAAGCTGAAGGATGGGTAAATCTATAAACACCCGCCCTTCAGCTTTTTATTTACGTTTCCATAAAACCTCCTCACATATGGTCGATATAATGAACAGGGGAAATATGCTGAACAAACCATCCATATATTGTGTTACAATAATTCCTGTCGTATTTTTTTATTTTTACATTATTTCCGAGAAAAAGATTGCCGTAATATGAGGAGGACAATTAATGGGGCGCATTCCTTTCATTACCGTTGAAGGCCCGATTGGAATAGGAAAAACCTCTCTAGCAAAAGCGATTTCCGATCATTTTCAATTTCACCTGTTAAAAGAAATCGTAGATGAAAATCCATTCTTAGATAAATTCTATGATGACATTGAAGAGTGGAGCTTTCAAACAGAGATGTTTTTCTTATGCAATCGATATAAACAACTGGAAGATATCGAGAAACACTACTTATCTCAGAACAAATCTGTTGTTGCAGATTATCATATTCTTAAAAACATCATCTTCGCAAAACGTACGTTAAAGGATGAACAGCAATTTAAGAAATACCTCAACATCTATGATATCCTGACGTCTGATATGCCAAGACCCAATGTGGTCATTTACTTGAACGCTAGCCTTGATACCTTACTTAAGCGAATCGAAAAAAGAGGAAGGGATTTCGAAAAGAAAATCAGCCCTCTGTATTTGAAGCAGCTATCACTTGATTACGAGGAATATATGAACACATTCGAGGAAACACACCCGGACATCCCTGTTCTTCGCTTTAATGGCGACCACGTCGATTTCGTTCAAAATAAAGAAGATCTGGAACATATTCTCACTCAATTAGAAACTACACTAAAAAAAGGAGTTCACTATCATGAATCTTCGCACTAAATACGGGATCCCGAACAATGCCGTGATCACCATTGCCGGAACGGTCGGTGTCGGGAAATCCACCATGACGAACGGATTGGCGAACGCTCTCGGCTTCCGCACGTCATTCGAAAAAGTGGATACGAACCCATATCTCGACAAATTCTATCAAGACTTTAAAAGCTGGAGCTTCCACCTTCAAGTCTACTTCCTGGCAGAACGCTTTAAAGAACAAAAGAAAATCTTCGAATATGGCGGTGGTTTCATTCAAGACCGCTCCATTTATGAAGATACTGGCATATTCGCCCGCATGCATTATGAAAAAGGCAATATGAGTGAAATTGATTATGAAACCTACACAAGCCTTTTCGATGCCATGGTGATGACGCCATACTTCCCGCACCCTGACCTGTTGATTTACCTGGAAGGATCCATTGATAATGTCGTGGATCGCATCCGTGAACGCGGTCGCCCGATGGAACAGCAAACACCTGTTGCCTACTGGGAAGAAATGCACGAGCGCTACGAAAACTGGATCAACTCCTTCAACGCATGTCCTGTCCTCAGACTCGACATCAGCGAATACGACCTCGTCAACGACCAAAACTCCATCGAGCCGATCGTTGAAAGAATAGGGTATTTCATTGAACAGACGAGAATGTTGAAAAGCTGAATATATAAAAGAGACTACTTAATCCTATATGGAGAAAGTAGTCTCTTTTATTATTTTTTAAAAAATAGTAGCTGCTGATGAAACTTTAGTAAGAGTATGTTCCGAGAGTTAATTGGAGCGGAAATCACCTACTCGCTTCTTTAAAAGTGATACATCCGTTTATTTCCATTCGAAAAGAGGTATATGTAAAAACAATCAATGAATTAAGGAGATGAAAAAAAGCATGGAAACGAAACAAATTTATTATGTAGATATAAGCAGCGGGGACATCTTACAGGATCCGAATCAAAGCGCAAGTCCAAGCTTTCGTATATCTGCGACTCCTACAGAAGTGAACGAGCTTAAAATGCTCTTTAACGACAACTATGATGATGACATGTCGACCATGAGACGCGCTCAGGTTCCATTCCGTCAATATCATAACTCACCGGAAGACGATCGGTATGATCAGTCAATGAAGGATATCTACTCGAAGATTTATCTGCTCGGGGATGAAGAAGCACGCCGGCATATTGTAAACATCGGAGTATTGGAGCGAACAAGGGAAACCCCACTAAGAGAAGACATCAAGAACCTTAAGTAAAAGGACTTGGGTCCTCCGGCATATCCAGAAAATAAAAAAATTCGTTACATAAAATGTAACGAATTCTATCTCCAATGTTTATGCGCTATGGTTATAAAAAAATCAATGGAGGAGGAAGGGGGATTCGAACCCCCGCGGGCTGTTACACCCCTGTCGGTTTTCAAGACCGATCCCTTCAGCCGGACTTGGGTATTCCTCCGTATCGACAAGAATTATAATATCATGGTGTACAAATAGAGTCAAGCATATTTATAAAAAAAATCAAAAGAAGTCTCACGGATAAGCGTGAGACTTCTTTTGATTGACCTAAGTCCTTTACTTAATGACTTCCACTCCACCCATATACGGACGAAGAGCTTCTGGAACAATGACTGATCCATCTTCCTGCTGGTAGTTTTCCAAGATCGCAGCTACCGTACGTCCAATCGCTAAACCTGATCCATTTAACGTATGCACATGTTCAGGTTTTGCATTCAGCTCTCTTCTGAAGCGGATATTGGCACGTCTCGCCTGGAAGCTTTCGAAATTACTGCAAGAAGAAATCTCGCGGTACGTTCCGTAGCTCGGAATCCATACTTCAATGTCGTATTTCTTGGCTGCAGTGAACCCTAGGTCCGCTGTACACATAGACAACACGCGGTATGGCAGGCCAAGTAATTGAAGGACTTTTTCAGCATGCCCGGTTAACTCCTCTAAAGCATCATAAGAATCTTCTGGCTTCACAAAGCGTACCAGTTCCACTTTATTGAACTGATGCTGACGGATCAAGCCTCGTGTATCGCGTCCTGCAGAACCGGCCTCAGAGCGGAAGTTCGCGCTGTATGCGACATAGCTGACCGGCAGTTCGTCAGCCTTCAGGATTTCATCACGATGATAATTCGTCACAGGGACTTCTGCTGTAGGGACTAAGAAATAGTCTTCACTTTCGATTCTGAACGCATCTTCCTCAAACTTAGGAAGCTGACCAGTTCCAGTCATGCTTGCTCTGTTCACAAGGAATGGAGGAATCATTTCTGTATAGTCATGCTCATCCATGTGAAGGTCCATCATGAAGTTGATGAGGGCCCTTTCCAGTCTTGCTCCAAGTCCTTTATAGAAAACGAAACGGCTTCCAGTCACTTTCCCTGCACGTTCGAAATCAAGGATTCCAAGTCCTGTGGCAACATCCCAGTGGGGCTGTGCTTCGAAATCAAATTCCCTGACTTCTCCCCATTTACGCGCTTCAATATTATCATCTTCAGTTTCACCAACAGGGACAGACTCATGAGGAATGTTTGGAATAGATAGAAGAATGCGTTCCAATTCTTCTTCAATCCCTCTTAGTTCATCATCCAGTTTCTTAACCATGGCCCCGACTTCACGCATTTCCACGATCATGTCCTGAGCATCTTTTTTCTCTTTCTTAAGCTCGGCAATTTGCTGGGACACTTCATTACGCTTGCTCTTCAACTCTTCACTTTCCACAAGCAGCTCTCTTCTTCTTTTATCAAGCTCTTCAAACTTGCCGAAATCCTCCAAGTTCTCACCACGGTGCTGAAGGCGCGCTTTTACATCTTCCAGATTGTTACGTAAATATCGAATGTCTAACATGAGATTCTCTCCTTTTTTATAAAAAAATAAAAAACCCCCATCCCTGGTAAAAGGGACGGAGGTTTCCGCGTTGCCACCCTAATTGAAGACGCAGAGCATCTTCCTCTTAAGAGATGGTAACGGAATCACCGAAAATACCTACTTCATTCAGTACTTCACTCAAGGATGGATTCGTAAAGCTCTTGCATCGATTCTCACCGGCCATCGACTCTCTTGGGCAAGCCTTCTTTACTACTATTTCCTATCAACGATTTAACTTTTTATTGGTTAGTTCATAATCTACTACAATGTTTTCCATTTTGCAATAGAATTATGCGATTGTTTTTTCCATGCTTTCTTTCACCATCTCGACGAAGAATGCAGTCAGGCGATGATCATCCGTCAATTCAGGATGGAATGAACAACCGAGGAACTGTCCGTGACGTGCAAGCACGATGCGTCCGTCATGTTTCGCCAGGATTTCAACATCTTCTCCCGCTTCCACGATATGCGGTGCACGGATGAAGACGGCATTAAATCCTTCCCCTACATGGGCGATGGAAAGATCCGCTTCAAAGCTCTCTTTCTGACGTCCGAAGGAATTACGCTCCACTGTCACGTCCATTACTCCCAAATGAGGCTCATCGTATCCGACGATATGCTTCGCCAGGAGAATCAAGCCCGCGCATGTTCCAAAGATCGGCTTACCATCTGCAGCGAATTGTCTTAACGGCTCCATAAAGCCATACCGATCAATCAGCCTTCTCATCGTCGTACTTTCCCCACCGGGCATGATCAGTCCTTGAATCTCCTCCAGTTGCTCCACACGCTTAATGACAATCGCGTTGGCACCTGAGGCTTCAATTGAACGCACATGCTCTCTGACGGCACCTTGAAGTCCTAATACACCGATGTTCAACATAGAATCACACCTTACCATCCACGATCTTGCATGCGGTTTTCAGGTAAAATAGAAGCAATTTCTACACCCTTCATTGCTACACCAAGCTCTTTTGAAAGCTCTGCGATCAACTTGTAATCTTGATAATGAGTAGTCGCTTCTACAATCGCTCTCGCGAATTTCTCAGGATTTTCTGATTTGAAGATACCAGAACCTACGAATACTCCGTCTGCACCGAGTTCCATCATAAGGGCAGCATCAGCTGGTGTGGCAATTCCGCCTGCAGCAAAGTTTACAACAGGTAAACGACCGTTTTCTTTAATTTCTAATAATAATTCGTATGGAGCTCCCAATAGTTTAGCTTCTGTCATGATTTCATCTTCGTTCATGCTTACAAGCTTGCGAACCTGAGCATTCACCTTACGCATATGACGAACCGCTTCAACGATGTTACCCGTTCCAGGCTCACCCTTTGTACGAAGCATAGATGCTCCTTCACCGATACGGCGGGCAGCTTCACCTAAATCACGGCAACCACATACGAATGGCACAGTGAAATCTCTTTTATTCAAATGGTACTCTTCATCAGCAGGTGTTAATACTTCACTTTCATCAAGATAGTCAACACCCATTGACTCAAGGACTCTTGCCTCTACAATATGACCAATACGAGCCTTTGCCATTACAGGAATTGACACAGCGCCCATTACTTCTTCAATAATACGAGGATCTGCCATTCTTGCTACTCCACCTGCAGCACGGATGTCTGCTGGAACTCGTTCTAAAGCCATTACCGCCACTGCACCTGCAGCTTCAGCAATCTTCGCCTGCTCTGCATTGACAACATCCATGATGACGCCGCCTTTTTGCATCTCAGCCATACCTCTTTTTACACGATCTGTACCAGTCTTCATATCTATATCCCCCTTATATTTATCCCTTGCCTTCCCCACAACTTCCCAAAAAAGGAAGAAAACGTGACTAAAACAATCGGAATGATTATGTAACCCTACTGCTAAATAAACAATAAAAATGGGCTTATGTCAAGACGAAAAGCGGAGGGGCTTTGCTCAGAGGCGACAAGCATAAGACGAACATGCCGGAAAGGCGCCTTTTGCCTTTTTGGCATGTTTGGCTTATGACCTCGAGCCTCTAAGCCCCAGAGCTAGACATGACGAAAAGCGGAGAGGCTTGGTCTGTGGAAACAAGCATTTCATGGAAATGCCTATGTGCCTCTTTGTATAGTTCCCTACAAGCATACGTTTATAAAAAAACACCAAGACCTGTTCTTAAGTCTTGGTGTTTCATAATATTAGAACCAGCCTTTAACCGTAGAAGTAATGGAATTCCAGATATCTCCGAAGAAACCACCCACGGCTCTCATGGATAGGACAAACCAGTTGGCTTTCTCGACGCTATCCACTGTAACGACAGATGCTTTTGAAGCATTTGTTCCCTTATCTGTAAGGTATCCTAAATCCTTTTTGCCTTTTGCTTCTAACATGACATACCCGACTTTTTCTCCTTCTTTTACAGGAGCCGTCAGTTCGCCATCTTTATTTAATTTCTTTTTGTCCAATACAAATTTAGGCTTGTATTGATCTGCTTCCCCGTTCTTGATGACCATGCTTAATGGAGAATCGGTCTTGATTTGAACTTCTTTTTCTTTTCCTTTTTCAACAGAAAGTGTCTTTTGACCTTTTACTTTGTAATCGGCGGGCAGAACTTCTTCTATGCTATAGTTATTAAAAGCATAATCCAACATCTTTCTTGTTTCACTAAAACGGGCATCATAAGAGTTCTCACCAGGTGGTACATCCACATTCATTACTACAGTAATAAATCTAAGACCATCTCTTTCAGCTGTACCAGTAAAGTTGGCTCCTGCAAAATCAGTTGTTCCTGTTTTTAATCCGTCCATACCCTCATACTCACGTAATAACCCTTTTAACATCCAATTCCAGTTATCCATATGCGTCTCGTCTACAGTACCTTCTGCAAATACTTTCTTTGGGATGCTAGACGTTTCTAAAACTTCAGGATGATCATGTAATAAACGATATGCAAGAGTGGCTACATCATTAGCAGACATGACATTTTCCTCGTCTTGACCCCCTACCACCTGGTCTACATATGGTTGTAGGTCGCGATTGTTAAGACCCGTTGAATTGACAAATTTATATTCTTTCAAACCTAATTCTTTAGCTTTTTCATTCATCATCTTAACAAAATTAGCTTCTGAGCCGGCAATCGTCTCAGCTATCGCCATAGTAGCGGCATTCGCTGAATATATCGCCATTGCTTCATATAATTCTTTAATCGTATAAGAGTCTTCTTCTCGAAGACTTACATTACTTAAACCAGTATTATGGGACATCTCAGAAAGATTGCCTGGAACCGTATATTTTTGGTCCCATTTTACTTTGCCATCTTCTACAGCTTCAAGTAATAGGTATTCACTCATCATCTTCGTCATACTAGCAATACCTTGAGCTGTATCAGAATTCTTCTCATACAAGATCTTACCCGTACTTGCCTCTACTAAAATCGCAGCTTTTGCGTTTACGTCCAAGTCACCTTGAGCATTTGCAGGCTTCTGCACCATACTCATAGCCATCATAAAAACCATCATACAAACAAAAGATTTTTGAATCCAACTTCTTTTCACTGTTAGCCCTCCAAGATTTTATGTACACCTTCGTTATTTTATCATAGTTCCAAAGGTAAGAATAGACAGAGAATATGACTAGTTTTGACATGGGTCAAGGGACTTGCGGCCTCTGAACAATCGCGTTCCCTTCCCTCTCAAACAACATAAAAAAAGCTGACCAGGAAGTTCTGGTCAGCTTTTGGAATTATTTTCTTATAATGAATAATTTGGTGCTTCTTTCGTAATTTGAACATCATGGGGATGACTTTCACGAAGACCGGCACCCGTCATTTTAATGAACTGTGCCTTTTCCCTTAAGTCATATAAGTCTTTCGTTCCACAGTATCCCATGCCTGAACGCAATCCTCCAACCAGCTGATACAATGTATCGGCCAATGGTCCTTTATAAGGAATACGCCCTTCGATGCCTTCTGGAACGAATTTCTTCGCTTCTTCCTGGAAATAGCGGTCCTTCGATCCTTTTTCCATAGAGCTGACAGATCCCATTCCTCGATAAACTTTAAAGCGGCGTCCTTGGAAAATCTCCGTTTCGCCAGGGCTTTCAGAGGTCCCGGCCAATAAGCTTCCCAGCATGACAGCATGTCCGCCGGCTGCCAATGCTTTCACGATATCTCCGGAATACTTGATGCCACCATCGGCGATGATGCTCTTGCCGTGCTTTCTTGCTTCCGTAGCGCAATCATAGACAGCGGTAATTTGTGGTACCCCTACACCAGCAACAACGCGGGTCGTACAGATGGAACCAGGTCCGATTCCAACTTTCACCACATCAGCACCAGCTTCAATTAATTCTCTTGTCGCTTCAGCCGTTGCCACATTACCTGCTACGATATTTAATGTTGGATAAGCTTCGCGTATTTCACGAACAATAGAAATGACGCCTGCAGAATGTCCGTGAGCTGTGTCGATTACGATGACATCTACATTTGCTTTTACTAAATGTTCAACACGGGTTAAAGTATCTTTCGAAATACCTACAGCTGCACCTACTAATAAACGCCCTTGAGCATCTTTAGCTGAGTTCGGGAACTCGATGACTTTCTCAATATCCTTGATCGTAATCAATCCTTTAAGTGTTCCTTCTTGATCGATCAAAGGCAGCTTTTCAATCTTATATTGCTGAAGAATTTTTTCCGCTTCTTCTAGGGTAGTGCCGACAGGAGCTGTTACAAGATTCTCCTTTGTCATGACATCCGAGATTTGGATAGAATAATCCTGGATGAAACGGAGGTCACGATTCGTTAAAATCCCGACAAGCTTCTGTTCTTGCTCGTTGTTCACAATCGGAACACCGGAAATTCTATATTTGCCCATCAAATGCTCTGCAGAAAACACTTGGTGATCCGGAGTTAAAAAGAAAGGATCAGAGATAACTCCACTTTCGGAACGTTTTACTTTATCGACCTGTTCAGCTTGCTGTTCAATACTCATGTTCTTGTGGATGATACCCAGTCCACCTGTTCGAGCCATTGCAATCGCCATTTCAGCCTCGGTTACCGTATCCATCCCTGCACTGATGACAGGCACATTCAACTTGATTGAATCCGTTAACTCAACAGAGATATTGACATCCTTTGGCAATACCTCTGATTTGGCTGGTAATAATAAGACATCGTCAAACGTTAAACCTTCTTTTGCAAATTTAGAATCCCACATGTTTTCGGCCTCCCTAGTCCCAAAATATTATTAGTAGGTTATCAATTGGTTAAAATACTGTCAAGAAGAATAGGATTAATTTAATTATTCCGAATAGTTAGAAGGTGATTTCATGAAAGAATTGTTCCAGCACTGGGACTTCATCCACTATTTTCAGTCAGCAGAATACTCCCAGAAGTTTCTAAAAAAATGCTATGAACAAATCGGATCATCAGAAGCCGAGTTGAAGAGTTATGACAATTGTTATCCGTTCATGTACTACCTTGAACAGGGAGAACTATATTACAAACAAGCCATGATATCCCCATTATCACTTAAGCCGATTTTGCTCTTTTATGGATATATTCATTTTATTAAAGCAATCGTTCTTACAGAAGATCCGGCATATCCAGAAACGACTACAGTACTTGCCCATGGAATCACTTCAAGAAAAAGAAAGAAACAGCACTATAGATTTCTTCAGGATGAAGTAAAGGTCCAAAAGAATGGTCTCTTTACGCACTTTTCAGACCTCGTGTTCCATGTGAAACACATCGTTGGAGAAAAGTATAAAATGGAAGATCTGCTCGTACAAATACCTGAACTTGAAGAAGCATTTCTCATTCTGCTCAAAAAGAAAACCATGTTCTGGTTCAACAACCAGCATGAATTGACCATCGATGAAACAGTTCTTTCACATTTTCACATGTCGGAGGATTTATTTAAACAATACTTGAGTGAAAAAGTAACGGGGAATCTAAGCTGGGGTGCACCTTCAACGTTACAGGCTTCTTCCCCTGAGGAATGCCTTCCATTCAGATGGCACCTGAACAGAAACCGCCTGGCACTGCCTGGAATCCGTAATGATGCTACGACCATTCCTGAAGTACTCATCCACTACGCCATCCTTTACAATCTGAGCATGATCGCAAGGTACGAAACAGAATGGTGGGTAGAGCTTTTAAAGAACCGAACAAATGAAGATTATCCGATAATCACTACTTTTATCAACGTGACAACAGAAAAATCACCATTTCTTTTACTTAAAATACTCAAAGATAAGTTATAGGGTCGAGAGGAAAGACAGCTGCCTCTCCCCCCTACCTTCTATTCAGCCAGAAGCTTTTTAATATCATCCTCGATCTTCCGCGGGTTGGTCTGTGGTGAATATCGATCAAATACCTCTCCATTCTTTCCAACCAGAAACTTTGTAAAGTTCCACTTGATGCTGGACATGAGTACACCCTTTTTCTCTTGGGTTAAAAAAGAGAAAAGTGGATGAGCCTCCTTCCCCTTCACATCGACCTTGGCAAACATAGGAAAAGATACACCGTAGTTTATCTGACAAAATTCCATGATGTCATCTTGATTATCAAATTCCTGATTCATAAATTGATCACATGGAAATCCAAGAACAACAAGCCCTTGTTCTTTATACTCCTCATAAAGGCCCTGCAGCTCTTCAAATTGGGGTGTAAAGCCGCACTTACTGGCTGTGTTCACAATCAGCATTACCTTCCCCTGGTACTCTTCTAAAGAGGTTACAGACCCATTGGCTCTTTTCACAGTAAAATCATAAATCGTCGTCATGTTCTTCTCTCCTTGTTTTATACACTTACTTAAATAATACGTTAGGAGGTTAGTAGATAGCAATTTTGAGCTTTGGGTTAGTAGGGGTGCGTGGGGATGGTGCTTTTAGGGGTGGGGAGATGCGTGGTTGCGTGGTCGGAGGTCTGATATCAGATTCCATGAATTCTTTGGTCTTATAGAATCAGGTATTGATAGAAATACAGATATATAAAATATCCATGAAAAATCTACATCATAAGGTGAAAAGCCCTATAAAAAGTGCAGACAATACTTTAAACAGTGTGTAATTGCGTTGCGTCATTTTCGATGGGGATTGCGTCATTATTAAATTATTTGCGTCATTTTCACGCTAATTGCGTCATATTTCGTTTATTGCGTATTTTGCCAAATAATAACTTTCCAAGACTCACCGCACATTCATTTTAACAATCAAACCAAAAAAGAGTAACTCCCAATGAGCTACTCTTTCATCTATTTGCCTGGCGACGTCCTACTCTCACAGGGGGAGATCCCCCA
>NZ_JAXBLY010000038.1:0-16679 GCF_033963925.1 Rossellomorea sp. YZS02
GTAATCATATATCGATATAAAAAATGGTCAACCAGAAATATCTGGCTGACCTTATAATACGAATGAGGGGTTTAAGATGATGAAAGGGGAGCTCCGAAATGGTTAAAGGAAGGGTGAACTGGCTTACGGGAATAATTACTGGAGCTGTACTGATAAAGTTTGAAATTGATACGGGATAAAGATGGGTATAAAGATGGAAGCTATTCAACTCAGGGAGAAAATGAAGCAGAAAATAGTGTAACTGCGGTGAATATCGGATAAACGCTTGTTGGAAGGATGATAATTTCAGAAGTTTTTTTCGCTTCAAAGATTGGGTCAGGACCCAAAAGGGGGTGATTCCGTCCCGGAGATAACCGTGTGTACGTTGCTCCAATTCAGGTATCGGGATGTTGGAGCACTGTATTTCGACGGCAATCTTTCTCGAATCTGTTTTCACATAAATGTCTGCGATTTGATTAAGTTCTTTCAGGTAGTGTTCGAGTCTCACATCTCTATAAAGAGAGTTTAATCTGTCATATAGAAGCTGTTTACTTAACAGATGTTTAGGCGACTCATTCTGGTTCTCCACAATACACTCGGGACGTGACATATGAGCGAAATGTGGTATGTTTCGATTTCCAATTCGCAAGCTCATTGGTGAAGCGCAATAAGGACAATGGAATGGAACGCCCTTACTTCTGATCCTTCTCAGTTCCTCCCTCGTGAATTGAATCGTTGTAAATACTTTCTGTTCTAGTAATGCTGTTAACATAGAACACCTCCTCTAGATTTATTCGCCAAAAATCTGTAAATCCCTGCACAAAAATGCCTTCAAGCAATGATTACTTGAAGGCCCTGCTTTATAAAAGGGGAGACATCAAACGAGAAGTGGATTCTAAGATTCTGAAACCAAGATGTCTCTTCTGAAATTCTTCCAGCTGTAACTCTTCCGATTCTTCTAAATCATGAAGGTATTCCCTTACGATGGAAGCCGTACTTTCCGTTTTATACAAAAAGGCATTTACTTCAAAATTCAAGTGAAAACTTCTCATATCCATATTCGATGTTCCGATCGAAGCCATTTCCTCATCAACGATCACAATCTTACTGTGCATAAATCCTTTCTGATATTCAAATATTCTCGCCCCTGCCTCAAGCAGATCGGGAAAATAAGAACGGGAGGCATGGAATACAATACGCTTATCCGGTTTATGGGGAACCAGTAATCTAACATCCACACCGCTTAGAGCGGCGATCTTTAGTGCTGAAAATATATCTTCATCCGGGACGAAATAGGGGGAAGCTACCCATACGCTTTTTCTTGCTGACGTTATCATCGAGAAGAAAATATTCTTTAATACACTCAATTCATTGTCAGGTCCACCCGCTATCATCTGAACACCGCCGTCGTTGGCATTTTCAAGGGGATCAGGACTTAGATATCCAGGTGTCAGAAAGTCATCATTCGTCATATAATACCAATCCTGAAGGAAAATCAATTGCAATGTCCGCACCGCTTCTCCCCTTACAAATAGATGAGTGTCCCTCCAGAAGCCGAAATGTGGATTCTTACCCAGATATTCATCCCCAATATTAAGACCACCCACAAACCCTATGCTGCCATCGATGACGATGATCTTTCGATGATTCCTGAAATTGAACTTGTTATTCAGAACAGGAATCTTAACAGGGCCGAATGCCACCACTTCTATCCCTGCACCCTTTAGTTCCTTTATATAATCCTTCGAAAGTTGCCAAGCTCCGACCGCATCGTAAAGGAAACGGATCTTAACCCCCTCGTTTGCACGTTCAATGAGGATATCCTTTATCTGATTTCCGATTTCATCATGGCGGACGATATAATACTCCATATGTATATGGTGCTTGGCCGTCTTTAACCACTTTAGAATTTCGCCAAATGTCTCAGTGCCATTTGTCAGTAATTTGGTTTCACTTGAAAAAGAAATAGCACTATTCCCGATCCTCTGGGCAAGTTGAAAATGCTTCTCCTGAAATAACCCAAACAAATCAGCATTTATTTCTTTAGGTCCAGGCTCAAATTTATTATATGTTTCCTGATCCAGTATGTACTTCTTCTTATACATCTTTTCCTTTCGATAATTCCGTCCGAATAATAAGTAGAAGATGAAGCCCAAAAACGGGAAAGCTCCCAATACCACAAGCCATGTCAATGTTTGGGTAGGATGGCGGTTTTCAAAGAATATGAGAAAACCTATGACAATGACAGAGAATGTAAACACAATACTAATATATTTCACCATTCCGGATAAATACTGATCGAAATAAAAGATATAACTTAAAAAAAGAACAGCTATAAATAAAAGGACCCTTACTGTATTTTTCATCAATTAACACCTTCCAACGGCTTAATCTTAAAATGAGTTGCTCTGTTAAAGATGAAGGGAACCAACCGAAAACCTTTACCATATAACAGAGAAATAAATATAAAAAAATACCGATTTCTAAATGAAACCGGTATTGATTCTTACGAAAAGTGTTCACTCAATGTCTCAAAGACATTCTCCTGAATGACGACTTTACCATACTCTTCAAGGCGATGAACAGTCATTCGTGACTCATCAGCATATTCAAGCAGTATACTCAACGTATTATCGATATCTTCTTCTGAAAAGTGCTCTTCAGAAAATTTAACATAAATAAAATATCTATCTTCGAATGCAAGCAACTTTGTTTCCAAGTGCTCCATAGGCATTTCTTTCATTCGATGGGATAGAGAAATCGCATCTTCAAAATCATTGAATTTCAGTGTGAAATCCAATACCACTTCTGCTTCCCCGTCCTGATCCTGCTTGATTTGGAAGTGCTGATCCAACAGTTCCTCTATGCGCTCATCGACAGGAAGTTCCTTTAGCTTATCCTCTGGAATAGGAAGCTCAAAACGTTGACCATCCTTCGAAACCTGAGCCCTTGTAACCAGTACTTCAAGCCCTTTGTCCAAAGCCTGAACCTGGATCCAAAGCGGTCCTTCGATTCCGAAATCTTCTTCCTGATGGACCTCATCCATCATTTCCCAGAAAAGTTCTTCGCTTCTCTCGCGATTGTACCAGATTTCTTCCCGATCAAAGCCGCGATCTTCTATATCTCCATAGGAAATATAAAACTTTACGGTATTTTCGTTAATGCGTTCGATTTCCAATTAACACCTCTCCCTTCTTGCATGATGTTAGTGAAGGGACTACACCCTCTGAGCATGTAATGCTCTATTGCTGGTGAAGATAGAAGATACATTTAGGTTAGTTTGTACCTTGTACTTCTATTTTATGATAAAACCGCAGAAAATGGAATTAAACTAACACCCATTTTTTTCTCACAAATCCCATTAGGTGTTTTTGACATTTTAGCGAATATTTGCAGAAAATTCAAGTGATAATACTTAATCTAATATAAAAGAGACTGACCTGAAAGGAGACGTAACGTTCCTTAAAGGTCAGCCCCTTTTACTTATATATCCTTTATACAAGGAAAGCTTTTAGAATCTAAGTAAACCTTAATTTACCATTCTTTGTGCTTCAAGAAGTTGGAATGTACGAACCTTTCTTGGAAGGAATCGTCTGATTTCATCTTCATTGTACCCTACTTGAAGACGTTTTTCATCAAGGATGATTGGCCGTCTTAAAAGTCCCGGGTTTTTCTGGATTAGTTCAAACAATTCTTGAAGTGGCAGAGTTTCTAAGTCTACATTAAGTTTTTGGAATGTTTTAGAACGGGTCGAAATGATTTCATCCGTTCCATCCTCAGTCATACGGAGGATTTCTTTAATTTCATCGATACTTAATGGTTCAGAAAATACGTTGCGTTCTGTATATGGAATCTCATGCTCTTCTAACCAAGCTTTTGCCTTACGACAAGATGTACAACTAGGTGAAGTGAATAATGTAACCACGAATCATTCACACTCCCTTAAGGATTTTTTAATATAGATCTTTATTTAAACGTTTACAGTTATTTAAAATTAGTTTAAATAAGAAATCTCTATTATGTATTATACATGAATAACTGACCATTGAATATAGTTTTAACTAATTTGTCAAATTTCTTATACATAGGTTTAACACAGCTATATGGATTGTTTATACTATACAATTACCCGGTATGGCTTCGGTTTAAACATACATTTTGACCTTTCATTTTTTCATTTAGAAAACCTTATTGCGAATAGACAATAAGGTTTTCTATATTATAAGTTTTTCAGTACATCCCCATCACGGTCATTATCTTTCTTTAACACTTCTTCGACGGGTTGGTACGATGCACCATAAAATTTCTGATCATTGTACGTATGGATCAATTCATACGTTTTCTTCATAGACTCGAAGATAAGGTCCTCAGATTCATGGTTTGGATCCCAATAAAGGATTTCCATTTCATTAATTTCGTTTGTGGCTAGTGATCGGCGTGCATATCCGATACTGACAGCATGTTCAAAGCCTTCACGTTTATAAAACTTTAAGCGCTTTTCAGTATCTGTATCATCATAGTCCACCGGCTCGACTTCCAGAATAATTGCCTTCTTCTTCTCTTTTAACTGCTCAAGTAATTTATGTCCAAGCCCTTGTCCGCGTGCATCCTTTGAAACAAAGAGATAATCGATAAAAATAAAATCCTCCAGTTCCGCATACATAAGGACATGATGGGGACCTTCATCTTTGTGATAAATGTCGCTTCTTTCTCTCAGCAGTGATTCGAGATGTTCCTTTGATTTCATTTCCTCTACAGGGAAATATTGATTTAATTTTTCATACCAGTGCATGGATCTACTCCTTCAACATGTTTTTTTTATAAACCATTGACTAACGGGATACCATTATGATTCTCAAGAATGATTTGTTTATGTTAGATGTTAGTCTTATCCGTGGGATAATAATACGGAATCACAGGCTAACTGCCCGTGAAGGGGATTATGTGGTTGAAAGCGGTTAATCTTACCAATACTTTAATGATAACAATATCTCGTTGACTTTTCAAATGGAAAGGCCTGCTTAAGAGATATCTACCCTAAATGAAAAAGACTGACCTGGGTCTTTTCAGGTCAGTCTTTTCTATCATGGCGTGTAGTCTACGCCTTCAGTGTAGGAATTTCCGGCGTCCCAAAGAAGGAATTCGTTTATTCCCTGATCATTTAGTGCTTTTATTTGTGCTTCAACTTCAGCTTTTCCATACGGTTTATAATTTCCGCTTCCCAACCACGATGCTGTGAAGTCCTGAAGCCAAGGTCTGGAGATAGGTTTATTCTTTAGTTCAGCTATTTTCGCCTTCTCCACTTTCGAATATTCAGTTATTAGTTCATATGGTTGTAAATCAGGTTTGGCAATTCCGAAATAAGGTGTCCAGTGACTCGGATAGATCATGGAAGAAATGACATCTACATTTTCCGATATCTTTGAGAAGTTCTGGCCGATTCCAGGTGCTTCCGGCAGGGTTGCCGTGTAACCAAAGATATCGACGGATACTTTAACACCATATGGATCTAGTTTCTTGTGGGCATATTCAACAAAGTCTGTAACGGCATGCACACGCTTTTGCACATTATCAATGTCCTCTTTCGCATATTCCCCTCCATTATATTTCAGCTCATCATCACGCTTCTCGAAACCTTCAGGGAATCGAACATAGTCAAACTGGATCTCCTGAAATCCCATTTTGGCTGCTTCTATGGCGATACCCACATTGTAATCCCAAACCTCTTTGAGGAATGGATTGACGAAGGAATCTCCCCCTCCATTTGACCAGACCTTATCACCGTCTTTAAACGACAAGTCCGGTCTTTGATTGGCAAGGACCGTATCCTTGAAAACAACCACCCTTGCAATTGGATAGATTTTCTTTTCCTCTAATGTCTTTAACATAGCTTTCGGGTCCTTAATATAGGGCTGCCCCACTTTAGCGTATGGAGAAGATGGTTCAGGTTCATATGTCAGGTTCCCAACATCATCCTTAATATCGATGACCATTGCATTTAGATCAGTGTCATCCATTAATTTGGTTAGAGTATCAAATCGTGCTCCACCAGCTGAATGTGCTGTGACATAAACTCCCCTAATTGCGTCCGGATATTCGAATTTCAAGCCGGAATCGTATACAAAGCGGGGTACTGGACTTGTTATCTCTTTTTTACTCATCGAGAGCGTTCTCTTCTCATGGCTTTTAGCCGAGCCACCTTCAGCAGCGTGTGCTGATCGAAACGGCATGACGCATAATGTGACTAAACATAACGATGTCGCTACCTTACTCCATTTCAACATTAATCTCTCCTCTATAAAATAAGCTTTCTAGTAAATTATGTAACTCCCTATTCTATTCTAACAAGGAAATTACTTGTAAGAAAAGGGTTAATCCACCTAGTATGTCGAAATTTCCAAGGAAATGAATGATCTTCTATATATTTTATGCCTTTCTTTAAATATAAGAAGGCATCCATGAAAAAAGCTCCCCTTATGAAGGGAGCTTCTTTCACTTTATTAGTTTTTGTAAGATGCTTGATATTGGGCAAATTCTTTCTCAGAACAGTATACGAAATGTCCCGGGACCACTTCCCGCATCTCAGGATTATCATCCTCTGTATAGTTATGAACAGCTGGATTATATTCTTTTCTTCTGCGTGTGCGCTCATACTCAGGATCTGGTAACGGAATCGCAGATAGAAGCGATTGAGTATAAGGATGAAGCGGGTTTTTGTACAGGGCATCACTTGTTGTCAGTTCAACCAGCTTACCATAATACATAACACCGATACGGTCACTTATATATTTTACCATTGAAAGATCATGGGCAATGAACAGATATGTTAAACCCTTCTCTTTTTGAAGCTCTTGCATCAGGTTAACAACTTGCGCTTGGATTGAAACGTCAAGGGCTGAGATCGGCTCATCGGCTATGATGAAATCAGGATCCACCGCCAGTGCACGGGCAATTCCGATACGCTGACGTTGACCACCTGAGAATTCATGCGGGTAGCGGCCGGCATGCTCTTTATTCAATCCTACAGTCTCTAAAAGTTCATGAACTTTCTTCAGACGTTCTTGTTTAGAAGTTGCCAATCCGTGGATATCTATCCCTTCAGCAATGATATCGGCAACTTTCATTCTTGGATTCAGACTCGCATAAGGATCCTGGAAGATCATTTGCATTTTTCGGTTGAATTTCTTTAATTGAGAACGTGACTTTTTACCATGTACATCCTCACCATCAAATAGAACCTGACCGTCTGTTGCATCATACAACCGAATGATTGTACGGCCGGTCGTTGATTTTCCACAACCTGACTCACCAACAAGTCCAAGGGTTTCACCTTTATAAATATCAAAGCTGATATCGTCAACCGCTTTAACCATATTCGGTTTTCCTGGATTGAAATACTGTTTAAGATTTTTAATTTCTAATAATTTTTCTGCCATTATAAACGAACCCCCTCAACAAGTACCGGTTCTTTAAAGTTTGACGGCATTTGTCTTTGTCTTACTTTCACTGCTTCCGGAGGCTCGACCTGTGGAGCACTCGGGTGCAGTAACCAGGACTTCACATAGTGAGTATCTGATACCTGGTAATATGGCGGCTCTTGTTCAAAGTCCACTTTCAATGCATACTCACTGCGAAGAGCGAATGCATCTCCCTTAGGTGGATTCAATAAATCAGGAGGAGTACCAGGGATTGCAACCAGCTCCTGCTCGCCTTCTGTATCCGTTGTAGGCATAGAACCGATCAATCCCCATGTGTATGGATGACGTGGGTCGTAGAAAATTTCATCTACAGTCCCGGTTTCTACGATTTGACCTCCATACATGACCGCAACGCGATCGGCAACATTTGCCACAACCCCTAAATCATGGGTGATGAAAATGATAGATGTTTCGATTTTATTTTGAAGATCCTTCATCAATTCTAGGATTTGAGCCTGAATCGTCACATCCAATGCCGTTGTTGGCTCATCGGCAATAAGGATTTTTGGATTACAAGCAAGGGCAATCGCGATGACAACACGCTGACGCTGACCACCTGAGAATTGGTGAGGATATTGTTTGAAACGAGTATCTGGACTTGGAAGACCTACTAATTTCAAGAGTTCAATGGCACGTTTCTTCGCATCATTTTTACTCATGTTTTGATGTTTCACAAGAGGTTCCATGATCTGTTTCCCGATTGTCATCGTAGGATTTAAAGACGTCATTGGATCCTGGAAAATCATTGAGATGTCTTTTCCACGGATCTTTTGCATATCTTTCTCAGGAAGCTTAGCTAAATCTTTTCCTTCAAAAAGGATCTCTCCACCTTTGATGAAACCAGGTGGATTTGGAATCAATCTCATAAGGGCTTTCGTTGTAACGGACTTCCCGGAACCCGATTCCCCTACGATTGCTAATGTTTCACCTTTATCCAAATGGAAATCTACACCACGGACAGCCTGTACTTCCCCTCCATGCGTATTGAAGGAGACGTGTAGATCGTTCACTTCTAAAATTTTTGACATAATATTTTCTCCCTTCTACTACTTACGCATTTTCGGATCAAGTGCATCACGCAATCCATCTGCCATTAGGTTGAAGCTTAGAATGACCAATGAAATGACTGCTGAAGGCACTAACATCATGTGAGGAAAAGACTGAATAGATCTGTATCCTTCATTGACTAGTGATCCAAGAGACGCTCTCGGTGGTGCAATCCCCAGTCCGATAAAGCTTAAGAATGCTTCTGTATAAATTGCTGAAGGTACTGTAAACATCGTTGTAATGATAACAGGCCCCATAACGTTAGGAAGCAAATGCTTAAAGATTAAACGGTTGCTTGTGGCACCTAGTGTTCTAGAAGCTAAAACAAATTCCTGGTTCTTTAATTGAAGCACTTGCCCACGGACTATCCTTGCCATACCTGTCCATCCGGTAATAACCATCGCCATTGTGATTGAGAATATACCCGGTTCGAATACCAGGATAAAGAGGATGACGACAATTAAGTTTGGGATACCGACAAGGATTTCAATAATACGTTGCATGACGTTATCTACTCTTCCACCATAATAAGCTGAAATACCACCGTATGAGATCCCAATTATAAAGTCGATGACAGCAGCTAGCAAACCGATATATAGTGAAATCCGGGTACCGTTCCATGTACGAGTCCATAGGTCACGACCCAAGTCATCTGTACCGAACCAGTAGTTTTCTTTAATATCTCTTGCCTCATACACATCGAAGCCATCCGCATCCTTCCCGTCAAATGGCAGCCACCCAATTCCTGAAAGCGCTTCAATTTTTGGAGGAAGCTTTGCATGACGGATGTTTTGATCACTGAAACTATACTTATTCATCATTGGACCAAAGATGGCAAAGAACACAATAATCGCTGTGATGATAATCCCAACAACGGCACCCTTATTTTTACGTAAACGGATCCAAGAATCTTGCCAAAAACTCAAGCTTGGACGTGATATTTTTTCAGCTTCGTCTCCCCTAGCCTGTTGAGGTTGGAAGAGGTCTGGACTAAGCTGTTCTAAATTCTTATTGTTATCTCCCATTATTTCTTCCCTCCAGCTATGCGAATACGTGGATCAATGATTCCATAAAGAATATCTACCAAAAAGATTACAGCAATAAATAAAGCACTGAAGAAAAGGGTAATTCCCATAATTACAGTGTAATCATTCGTATTAATGGCTAATACAAATTGCTCTCCTAGTCCTGGTACAGCAAAGATGCGTTCAATGACAAGAGTTCCAGTCATTATACCGACAGTCATAGGACCTATAATAGTCACAATAGGGATCATAGCATTTCGCACAGCATGCTTTAAAATCGTTCCTGTCTTAGAAATACCTTTTGCAGTTGCTAGTAATATATAATCAGAGTTTAATATTTCCAGCATTTCAGTCCTCATAAATCGGGCAATCGTTGCTACCACGAACACTGTAAGGGAAAGAGTAGGTAAAATAGTATGTTTAAACTCACCCCATAGTGCAACAGGTAGCCATTCCAGTTTCACCCCAACATAATATTGGAGCAATCCTGCAAATACGAACGACGGTATTGAAATCCCGATAACCGCTAAGAAAGTCGAACCGTAATCCAGCCAGGTGTTATGCTTGATGGCTGCAATAATACCAATCAGTAAACCTAGGAAAGTACCTAATACCATAGCTTGGAAACCAAGAAGTGCGGAAGGACCAATACGATCTCCGATGATCTGCGTAACTTTTCGATTATCGTATTGGAAGGATAACCCCAAGTCACCTTTCGCTAAGCCGACCATATAGTTGATATATTGTTCTGGCAGCGGGTCATTAAGACCGTATTTATCAAGGATGATTTGTTGTTGCTCCGGAGTCAGCCTTTCTGTGTTTTGAAGTGGAGATCCAGGTAGGAGCTTCATCAGAAAGAAAGTGGCGGTTGCAATGATAAGCAAAGTGATGATCATATAAACGATACGTTGAATTGTATATTTGACCATTCTTTAGCCCCCCTTTTTTTATCTTATTTTTTCTACATTTCTAATTATAGCGATATTCGACAAATTTTCAATGTATTTTTACTTTTTTGATAATTATCGACATTCACTGGAAAAGGAGAGCATATGCCTATGCATACGCTCTCCCTTTTAAGGTTTGTCGAATGAGTTAAATACTACTCAATGTAAGCCCATTTGTATGATGCATCTGCACCAAATGAGTGACGTAACAGACCTTTAACATATGGACGCTCTAAGTAAGCAGATCCACGTTGATACATTGGGCTGATCGCTTGATCTTCAAAAAGGATCTTTTCAGCGTCAACCATTGCTTGCCAGCGAGCTTCAGTATCATCAAGAAGTTCACCTTTAGCTTGTTCGATTAACTTGTCATATTCAGGATTTGAGTAACCCATTTGATTGTGAGCACCGTCAGTGACGAACATGTCAACAAATGTCATCGGATCTGGATAGTCAGGTCCCCAACCAGCGAATGAGAAGTCATATTGACCTTTAGATTCTAATTCAAGTTTTTGCTTGAATGGTTGAGCTTTGATTTTCACAGTTAAACCTTCTAGGTTTTGCTCAAGTTGTTCTTTTAAGAATTCACCGATTTTCTTAGAGCTGTCAGAATCGTAGTTAAGTAGTTCCAATTCAATAGAATCTTTACCTAACTCTTCTTTCGCTTTAGCCCAGTAATCTGCCGCTTTTTTAGCGTCAAATCCACCGAAATCGCCTACCGCTTCACGGTATTCAGTTCCATCAGGACCAGTTACGAAATCTTTTGGTACTAAGTAGTAAGCAGGAAGTGATCCGTTGTTAAGTAGTACGTCAACCATACCTTGCTTGTCATAAGCAGCATCGATTGCTTTACGTGCATTTACGTTTTTCATTACTTCGTTCTTTTGGTTTAAACGAAGGAAGAATACAGATGTTTCAGCAAGTGTCTTGAAGTTTTCATCTGATTTGTATTTGTCTACAAATTCAGCTGAAAGACCGGCAACATCCACTTTGTTTGTTTCATATAAGTTAACACCTGTAGCAGTATCTTTAACTACGTTAAAGTTTACTTCATCTAATTTAACAGCATCTGCTTCCCAGTAGTTGTCATTTTTAGATAATTTGTAGCTTTGTTCATGCTTCCACTCTGAAAGTGTGAATGGACCATTGTATAGAGCAGTGTCAGCTTCAAGACCGAACTTGTCGCCTTGAGACTCAACGAATTTTTGGTTTTGTGGATAGAATGTTGCGAAAGAAAGTAAAGCTTTGAAGTATGGTACAGCTGTTTCAAGCTGAACTTCTAAAGTTTTGTCATCTGTAGCTTTAACACCTAATTCTTCAACTGGTACTTCACCAGCATTTACTTTAGCAGCGTTTTTGATATCGTACATGATGTACGCATACTCTGCACCAGTGTCAGGGTTTAAAGCTTTTTGCCAAGCGTAAACGAAGTCGTTAGCTGTAACGGGATCTCCGTTAGACCATTTTGCATCACGGATCTTGAACGTGTATGTTTTACCATCTTCACTGATCTGTGGTTCTTCAGCAGCCATACCAAGTACAGCCTTGTCATCTTCACCTAAACGGTAAAGACCTTCATAAACGTTGTTCATGATTTTGAATGAAACAGAGTCAGTTGCTAGAGTAGAGTCCATTGATGGGATCTCAGAACCCTCAAGTAAGTTAAGTACTTGTTCTTTCTTTTCGTCAGAACCGCCTGCACCTGATCCCTCTTCATTGCTGTCAGTTTTCTTGTCGCCGCCACAAGCCGCTAAGAAAGTACTGAGAGCCAGAAGAAGAACCAGCAAGAATGAAAACTTTTTCTTCATCTTGAAATTGACCTCCTCGTAAATCTCATATTTATTTATCTTCTAATTTTCAGAAGATTTGTTACTTATTATACATGATAGAGAAATTATTGCAATATGAATTTAACAGTTTTTTTGCTAAATTATCAGATTAGTAGGTATATTGTTATTAAAACACTGTAATACCAACGTTTTTTCTAAACATTTTAGAGAGTTTGTCCTATTACAATTGTTACAATTGTAAATTCAAAAGGGTTAAATCCGTTTTACATTCTGTATGAAATTTCCTCTCTTTAGAATATTCATCTATTATAAATATTAAAATGACAGACTAAATATAAATAATAGAATTCATACTTATTTCAGTTTTCATTTTCAGTAATATTCAGCTTTAATCAAAGTGTATGTCCGGAATGGAGGAATGTCAGCTCTACTTATACACTTTGAGAAGGGTTGAATATATATGAGTGAGGATTGAATTCTTTATTACCCTTCATGTATACTTTTGTTAAAAACATTTAAAGGAGTATTATGAAACGAATCAATCTATTTTCTATACTTACATTAATTTTTTTTATCAGCGCAGTTGTATTGGCGTCTCTTCAGGAAAAGAACCTGCTTCTTTCTATAATAGATAGCTTGTTTGTTATCGGGATTGTATATGTCAGCCTGGGTGCCCTCCTTTATATTTTCGAAAAGGGCTTCTTCAATGGAATTGTCTATGCATTCAAACGGTTCCGGAACAGTACGAAACAGGGCATGTATATTTCACAATTTGATGAGCTGGATGACACGAAAGAAGCACATGAAGAATTCACTGTCAAACGCTCCTATTCCATTACTAAGTCTTTATTGACGCTAGGTGCCTTCACCCTCGTCCTCTCCGTTATATTGAGCTATCTTCTGTATACTTGAATTATCCTGCTCATTTTCATATAATATTTATAGGTGAATTGAGTAAGAAGCATAGATGAAGAGTAGTACTTTTCTAAATGATTTATAGAGAGCTTGTGTCTGGTGAAAACAAGTAATCATGTGAAGAGGAATGGACTTCGGAGCTTTATTTGTGAACTAAGAGTAGCTAATAACGAACTAACCTCACGTTAAAGAGGTCCCATGAACATCATGGACTAAGCCGGCTCATTCGAGCAACTTAGGGTGGCACCGCGGAAATGTTCCCATTCGTCCCTATCTTTATAGGAACGGGTGGGTTTTTATTTTGTGTAAATATAGGAGGAAGAAAGATGAAAACGATTTTTAGTGGCATTCAGCCGAGTGGAACAATTACTCTCGGCAATTATATCGGAGCAATGAAACAGTTTACCGAGCTTCAGGAAGAATATAATTGTTATTTTTGTGTTGTGGACCAACATGCCATCACGGTTGCACAGGACAAAATGGAGCTGCGGAAAAATATTCGCAGTCTTGCTGCCCTTTATATTGCCTGTGGGATAGATCCGGAGAAATCAACTTTATTCATTCAATCGGAAGTACCTGCACATGCGCAGGCTGGCTGGATCTTACAATGTGTAACATATATAGGTGAGCTTGAAAGAATGACCCAATTTAAGGATAAGTCCCTCGGTAAAGAAGCCGTTTCTGCAGGTTTATTGACGTATCCACCTTTGATGGCGGCCGATATCCTCTTATACGGAACGGATCTCGTTCCAGTCGGTGAGGATCAGAAACAGCATCTTGAATTGGCAAGAAACCTCGCAGAGCGTTTTAACAAAAAGTATAACGATATCTTTACGGTGCCTGAGGTCCGCATCCCTAAAGTCGGTGCGCGAGTCATGTCCCTTCAGGACCCGTTAAAAAAGATGAGTAAATCCGATTCGAATCAAAAGGCATTCATTACTCTTCTCGATGATCCTAAGCAGATCGAGAAGAAAATCAAAAGTGCCGTGACTGATTCTGATGGCATCGTGAAATACGATAAAGAAAACAAACCTGGAGTCTCAAACCTACTTTCCATCTATTCGATTCTTGAAGGCAGTTCTATAGAAGAACTTGAACAAAAATATGAAGGTAAAGGATACGGTGACTTCAAAGGCGACTTGGCACAAGTGGTTGTAAATGCCATTAAACCTGTACAGGACCGTTACTATGAATTGATTGATTCCGAGGAATTGGATGATATTCTGGACCGTGGTGCTGAAAAGGCAAACTTCGCTGCAAACAAAATGCTGAAGAAAATGGAAAAGGCCATGGGATTGGGACGCAAAGAAAGAAAAAGAAAATAATAATAAGACCAGTGACTGCAATGGCGGTCACTGGTCTTTTTTTCATTCTTTACTAGAAATACCTGCAAGCCTGTTAAGGACTCATGGTTACTAAATTCAATTTACCTTTGGACGATTCTCCACTTCCCAAAGTTTCTCAAAGAATGGCTGTCCCTTTATCAAATTCTCACAAAGGGTAAGATGCTTGTCCGACCAGCCATATTGGGTTTCTTCATAGAGCATTTGCCAAATTTCTTCAAAGTCCAACTCCTGGATGGTGCGGTAACGCTGTGGTGCCCATTCAGTATACCAATAGCGGATTTCTGCTGTATTGTTTGAGCTGTGAAGTTGGTCGAGTGCCATGAATAACAACTGCTTCAATTGTCTTTCTTTTCTGGTCAGTCCACTCATCATAAATGGATTCGGTGAAAGGATGTGATAGGCATCCTCTCTCTTAGGATCCTCCTGAATCGAGTACTGCACCGTTTCATGACTTTCCACCATTTCGTATACCAGTTGTTCCTGTCTCGGTATCAGCCTGCTCTTTCTGATTGGCACAGTATACCCGATTGTGTCCACGGCTAGTATTCCCGTACCATCTGTGATGATGAAGCAATAATCCAATTGTATCCGTTCATGGTTTTTTCGCAGGTATGCTTTCTGATAGACATTGTTAAGCAGTTGTTGAGGTAACTCTGATAAATCATTCTCGATGTAATGAAACAGTGCCTTGTCCACTTTAATCAGAGGAACCTGATCCAGTAATTCGATAACGTCCTCTTTTCTCCACTCATGAAAATGACAGACATTATAGCCATTTTCTTCGCCTTCGAACCAATTTACCCATACATCATGAAGATATAACATGATTGACCCCTCGCTTTGCTTCAATCTTATTTGTCAATCAGTATAGGCTATTCCGTGTAAATTTATTCCTATTAAACAGGGGTTTTATAGATAGTCGTTATTTTTTCTTCGGGGTATATAAATCGAGAGCGTGATGATGAGGATTCCTAATAGAAAAAAATAACATTCGAACCGGGTGGACACGAAGAATATATAGTCAATAAACGTCATTCCAGTCGTTAGCAGATTTAAATACATAATCAGGCTTACCCCTCCTGAAACGGCCAGTCCAAATCCTATAAAGAGTCCGAACAATTGTACCACCATACTTTCCGCCTCTATCCCTTGCAATTAGATAATGGAGCTCGTCCATGCTTACTATAGTTTATGAACAGGAAGAAAAGATATGACGAAATGAAGGAGCCGTTTTTTCTGCACAGTCCTCATCTGCTGCTGAGCAGATTTTAAGGTACAAATGTGGAGGATGGTACCCCCATAAGGGTGTTGGTAGATGAATCCCGTTTCATCCCATATTGATTAACCAATCTATATCCTGAGGCATAACCGAGCATTTTAGGATAGGCTTTCTGCCCAAGAAGCAGTTGATCATGAAGTGGACTGCTTCGTTTAATATCCAGATTCGGCTGAATCCATTTTTCATAGTATTTGGCAAGTTCTTTTTCTTCATATTCTTTTGTCCAAGGTGCTACATACTTCTCTCCACAGAATTCTTTAACTGCATTTTCAGCCAGCCCTTCAAAGATAATGGAGTCAAGAAGTGTGTATTCTGCATCTTTTTTATTTAATCGTTTCATCCTTACACAGTGATGGTACTCATGTACGAACAAGGCTTCGTATTCTTTCGGATCCTCCTGGTCTGTAACAAAAAAGAATATTTCATCTTTAAAACACACCCCGGATTTTTTCATGGATGATTGGAACATCCCTCTCTTTTCCTGCACGGGGAATAGATAAATAGGCACACTCGGCCCATTCCATTTCCGCTTATATTTTTGTTCAAAGAGAGCAAATCGGTCCCATAGCTTCTTTTCTTTCATTTTTTCGTAAGTATCTGATGCGAGACGAGAAGAGCGATACATACCGTGCTTCATAAGGTACTGATAGAACGATTGTTGATCGTCCTTGCCATTTTTCGTTTTCTTTAGAAGATCCAAAGGGTTATCGATCCATTCAGCCAACCAATTATCTGTAGGAACAACGGCCACCTTCATCCCTCTTTCCATGCTTTTTAACATGTATATGTATGAGAAGAAGGATTCACAACAAAAAGAGGCTGGGACAAAACTAGTCTCTAATAGAAAAAAAGGTGAATTTGAGCGTGCTCAAA
>NZ_JAXBLY010000039.1:0-16489 GCF_033963925.1 Rossellomorea sp. YZS02
GTTGATTGGAGCGGAAGGTGCTCGACTCCTGCGGGAAACGCTGGACAGGTGAGACCCCGCAGGCGTAGCCGAGGAGGCTCACCGCCAGCCCCGCGGAAAGCGAGCACCTGGAGCGGAAATCAACCAGCACTCGCTACATCCCAAAGCAACAATGTTTACGAAAACAGCCTTTTTTTATTAAATAAACAATGTAGATTCACTCAAGATAGGACAAATTTGGGCAGACCCTTTGCAGTGGAAGCGCTATACCATGTAGAATGACTAGTATGTGAAATCGAAAGGATGTCAAATGATGAATCAAGATATAAGCTTACCGGAAACGGTCACTCATACGATCAATCAAAGAAAACAAGCATTCGCATCTACAGACCACCCCTCTTTAATCGGTGAAGGTGGTTATACGGCGAGTGAACAGTATATCATCGAAGACAGCATCATCGCGCTTTCCCTTGGAAAAAACCTTCTCCTTAAAGGACCCACGGGATCAGGTAAAACGAAGCTCTCAGATACATTATCATCTATATTCTCTCAACCGATGCACAGCATAAACTGTTCGGTCGATTTAGATGCTGAAGCATTACTCGGTTATAAAACAATAAGTGAAAAAGACGGGAAGAGCACCATAGAGTTTATTGAAGGCCCAGTGATTTCAGCCATGAAAAATGGTCATTTGCTCTATATCGATGAAATCAATATGGCCAAACCCGAAACATTGCCGATTCTAAATGGCGTACTGGACTATAGAAGAAGTATAACAAATCCATTTACAGGAGAAGTGATCAAAGCTGCACCGTCATTCGGTGTCGTAGCGGCCATAAACGAAGGATATGTCGGCACGGTTCCTTTAAATGAGGCACTCAAAAACCGTTTTGTCGTTATTGATGTACCTTATATTGAAGGGGAGACGTTAAAGAGCGTCATTGAAAATCAGAGCAAACTGACGGACACTAAGCTCATCAGCCAATTCGTAAGTTTGTCATCCGATCTATTGATTCAAGTGAAAAACGGCCAGATTTCAGAAGAATCGGCCTCCATACGCGCTCTTCTGGACGCATGTGATTTGGCCCTGTACCTTCCTGCCAAGCGTGCGATACAGAGGGGAATTGTTGATAAGCTTGAAGATGAACGTGAAAAAGCGGCGATCCTCAATATAGCGGAAACAATTTTTGAATGAGGGATTCATAATGCATCGATTCATACAATTCAACGATGAAAACATCGATTCTTTTTTAGTGATGGAAATGGCTGATCTCACGAAAACACTATCAAAAAATGCGGATATGAACTTAAAGTACGGTCCATTTTCCTATTTGGATCTTAAAGAGGAAACGGTCTATGTCAGTCATTTCTGGGATCATCGTAAGAGAGATGAAGAAGTACATGGGTTGAAAAGTGATATCTACTTAAGAACGATCGGTAATCTATACGAGACCGAAAATGAAGATGTAAGGAAATACATCAAGAAAATAAAATCCACTTCCGTTCCACGTTTCGCCAAGCAATTGTTTGTCATCGGAGAAGAAATAAGATTGGAAGAAATTTGTAAATCCAAACGCCCAGGGACGAAAAAACCCTTTGAGACGAGACGAAAATTATATCGTCAGCATTTCGAAGCCCAACTTAAAGTGAATTTGACGAAGAGTGTATTTACAGATGCTTTGTTCAATTCCATCTTCCTTCTTCTACATGCTCAAACTCCTTTGGAACAACCTGTGGAGATAAACGAAGAAATTGATCTTGCCATGCCGTTTATTCACGGTCAAATCACCCGATTCTTTGAGACAGTTTCAACCAGGGATGTTGTGAGGATAGCCCTTGAAATTGTAGAGGTAGTGGATGAAATCGTTCGAAAGGATATGTTGAACGAGTACTTCCATTTACCAGAAGACGTCTATGATGCAGAAGGTCCGTTGAATGAGACTTTTGAGGACATGAAAAGGAAGGACCCCCTTCAGAATCAGGATGTGCTGGAGGAAGACAGCACAGGGGAAGAAGAAGTGATGGACGAAGAATTCCGTACGTGGCACAGGGAAACCAGTGATAAGGGGGAATCATTCCTGCAATTCGATTTAGATCAAGGATCACAATCGGACCTCATGGGGGAAGGGGTCCGTGAAGGGGATGATGGCGACCAGGCATTAGCCATGGTGCAGGGATCTGCCCAGGAGACGGAGAGAGAGCAGTATCATAATGTGAAGGCACAAGAGCAGGAGAAGGAGGAGGCTCTGGGTGGTAATGGTGACTACGGCAGAGAAAATCGCTTTGCTGTCCCACACTTCATCACTCCCACTGTGCCTTCTCCAGAAGAAAGACAAACATATCAGTACAATAAAGGGCTGATTGCCCCTTATCAAAGAAAATTACAAAAAATGATCGAGAAGACACTGGAACATAAGCGGATTCAGCCCCGCAGCGATTTACATTTTGGAAGACTGAACAAGAAGCTATTGAGGTTCTTCACAGATGATAGCCCAAGACTTTTTTATAAAAAGCAAAATCCTTCTTCCGAAATAGATGCAGTGTTTTCTCTGCTCGTTGATTGTTCAGGGTCCATGTTCGATAAAATGGATCAAACCAAGCTCGGAATTACCTTGTTTCATGAATCTTTAAAATCTGTTCGCGTCCCACATGAAGTGGTCGGTTTTTGGGAAGATACCAATCGTGCAACTAAAACCAGTCAGCCCAATTATTTGAACCCTGTGTTGGATTTTTATTCTTCCTTAAAGCCAGGCAGTGGTTCAGAGATCATGCAGCTTCAGCCGGAGGAGGATAATCGTGACGGATTGGCCATCCGTTTAATGACTGAAAGAATCCTGCTTCGGAATGAAAAGCAGAAATTCCTGCTGGTTTTCTCTGATGGTGAGCCTGCAGCTATGGAGTACGAACAGAATGGGATTGTCGATACGCATGAGGCAGTATTGGATGCAAGGAAACAGGGGATAGAGGTCATCAATGTCTTCTTAGCTAACGGTGAGATTGATGAAGCCCAAAGAAGAACCATTCAAAATATTTATGGTAATTACAGCATCCTCGTGTCCGATGTGGAGGAACTACCCGAAGTATTATTCCCTTTGCTTCGAAAATTGCTTTACAAAAGTATATAGATTCAAAGACGACTGCGAAGCGCAGTCGTCTTTTTTTGATTCATGTTGTTGAAGTGGTCCGATGGTTTGAGGATGAACGGATTTCGGTCTTCAGTATGAAATGAAATCAATCCTGCTTCTCATTCAAATGATCAGTTATTCTAATAAACTGAATGTAATAAGTGAAAAGGGGATGGGGATCATGCTCAATACGGATGAATACCATGTAACCATACAAGAATATCACCGTAGGAACCGACAATTGAATCGAGAGGGGTGGGAACAGAAGTCACCCATAATGAAACGACATCTCTCCTCTTGGTTTCGAAAGGGTTACTAAAGTGTTTAGGATTTTATTCACTGAGGAAAAATCTGTATACTAAAGAAGAATGGCCTTAGGGTAAAAATAAGGTCATTCTTTTTTGGTTATCTTAATAAAGTGGGATGGACGGGTGTGTCTATTAGGAGACTAGGGGAAGTTAGAATAATGAAATAATAGGGAAAAGGATATGAAACAAAGGAGGAAGCGACGAGTATGCATGAATTGGATATGCACCATATTTTTGAACTGGGTCTTATGTTAGTGATGTTAGCAGCCGGAATCACTGCGATTGCCAAGAAATTCAAGCAGCCTTATCCGATTGCTCTCGTCATCGTAGGAGCCCTGATTGGATTATTTAATATACCTGTATTGGAACCACTTAAAGATTTCATTACGGAAGGTGAAGTGTTTAATTTTGTCATCATTACACTATTTTTACCGGCACTTTTAGGAGAAGCCGCTCTGAAACTCCCTTATTCCCATCTCAGGGCTAATAAAGAGCCGATCATCGCCCTTGCTTTTGGAGGCACGTTGATCTCATTTCTGATCATTGGTTTTTCAGCTTACTATTTCTTTGATTTCCCCATCCCAGCCGCCTTTGTTTTCGGAGCGTTGATGAGTGCAACAGACCCTGTCAGTGTGTTGAGCATATTCAAGAGTGTCGGTGTGAAGAAACGTTTAGCGGTTGTCATTGAAGGAGAGAGCTTATTCAATGACGGTTTGGCCGTTGTATTATTCAATATCTCTGCCTTTTATCTTGTTTCCTATATCGATGCGGGTTGGGCAGGACTTGGGAGTGGTATTTGGGAATTTATCAGGGTGGTGTCATTAGGTGTCATCATCGGCGGTTCATTAGGTTATGCCTTCTCGATATTGACAAAGTATTACGACGATTATCCCCTTGAGATCATTTTCAGTGTCATCCTCTTTTATGGATCCTTTCTATTGGCAGAAAGTGTTCATGCTTCCGGGGTCATTGCAGTGGTCATATCAGCATTGATCTTTGGGAATTTCGGCGGGAAAATAGGGATGAGTCCGACTACCAAGTTGAATATTAATAGTTTTTGGGATGTTGCAGCCTTACTAGCCAATTCTTTGGTTTTCTTGATGGTCGGCCTCGAGATCACAAGGATCGACCTCCTTGAGAAGTGGCCGTACATATTCGCAGCCATACTTGTCGTATTGGTTGCACGAAGCATAGCCGTCTATACAAGCTTATCCCTTATCGGGAACTTTCCGCATATGTGGAAACACATCCTGAATTGGGGTGGATTAAAGGGTTCACTCTCGATTGCATTGGTCCTAAGCTTACCCCGGGATTTTCCCGGCCGTGAAGACGTGTTGATCCTCGGCTTCAGTGTTGTATTATTCAGTCTGGTAGTACAGGGAATGACCATCAAGCCATTGATCAATGTATTGGGTATTAAGCCCAAAGAGGAAGGTCATGAGGAATTTGAAAAATTACTCAGCCAGTTGCACAGGTATGAAACAGCGATTACAGAGATTCATCGCGTGAAACAGAAACTGTATATCACAGATCCGATCTCGACTGAACTCATTGACACGTATCAGAAAAGAATCGATATGCTCAAAGCACAAATGGATGACTTATTTGAGCGTAACCCTGTCCTTAAACAAGACCAGCTCTCCACTCTGAAAAAACATGCTCTGTATGCAGAATACGAGGCAATTGCCAAGCTCGAGAAAGAAGAAATCATCAGCAGTACCATTGCGGAGAAGGAATATGACAGCATTACAGACAGTATCGTCCATAATGAGGAGAAATAGTGAAAGTATGACTTGTTCATAGATCCAAAACACGTAGCCTGAAAAACAGGCTACGTGTTTTGGGCTATTTCATCTGTATGAAAAATTAAAGATCAGCTTTGTCGAATGATTTACAAGTTAATCATTCGAACGTTTCAATATACTCTTGAAATGTGAGAACGTAACGAAGCTGGCTTTCCCATGATAAGCCCCCATGCCGCTATCACCAACACCTCCGAATGGAAGGTAGTGTGAGGTCATGTGATTGATTGTATCATTGATAGCGCCGCCTCCGAACGATACCTTCGTCAATACTTCATCCTGCAAGCGTTGATCTTCAGAGAAGAGATACAGTGCCAATGGTTTGGGTCGCTTCACAATCGCTTCAATTGCTTTGGATGTTTCATCATACTCTATGACAGGAAGGATGGGTCCAAAGATTTCATCCTGCATGATAGGGTCATCCCAAGAAATTTCATCTAGAATCGTTGGCTCGATTACGAGGTTGCTACGGTCAGATTCACCACCTGTCACAAGCTCGCCATTATCTAAGAAGTCAATTAAGCGGTCAAAGTGTCTTTCACTTACTATGTGCCCATAGTTAGGGTTTTGAATAATGTCCTCTCCGTAGCTCGCTTTGATGGCTTCTTTCATTTTTGTCAAAAGTTCTTCCTTCACATCGCGATGAACAAGTACATAATCAGGAGCGACACATGTTTGTCCGGCATTTGCGAATTTACCCCTTGCGATGCGTTTGGCCGCTTCATCCAGGTTCGCATCAGAGTGGACAATTGTTGGGCTTTTGCCTCCAAGTTCAAGCGTAACCGGTGTCAGATTCTTGGCTGCAGCTTCAGCAACGATCTTCCCGACACCCGTGCTGCCAGTGAAGAAGATATAATCGAAATTCTCCCTGAGCAATGCGGTACTGGTTTCCACTTCACCTTCAACCACGTGGAGGTACTCTTCCGGGAAATGTTCATTGATTATGTTCGCGAGCAGTCGGGAGGTATGTGGTGTCAATTCAGATGGTTTCAATACCGCTGTATTACCCGCTGCAATGGCTCCGACAAGGGGGGCAACAGCAAGTTGGAATGGATAATTCCATGGGGCAATCACCAATACCGAACCAAGTGGCTCGGAATAAATGAAGCTCTTTGCACCTTCGTGTGTAGAAGGTGTATTAACTTCCTTCGGTGCCGCCCATCCAGCAAGATTTTCTATGGTAAAGTCGATCTCACCCAGTACAAGGCCAATTTCTGCCCGTTTGGCTTCAATTTCTGGTTTGTTTAAATCTTCGTATACCGCTTTGATAATATCCTGTTCACTTGACATTATAAGTTCCTTTAATTTTATTAATGTTTCAATTCGGTAATCAATTTCCTTTGTATGTCCTTTATGAAAGAAAGAATGTTGTTTATCTAATAGTAACTGATAATTTTCCATTGAATAAAACTCCTCTTTTAAAGAATTGCGTGGATAATCATGCTTTACTTGATTTTAAATCCATATAAACAGGTATATATTTCTGGTTTTTAAAATAATTGCGTGCAATTTATTGAGGTATCAATTATTTGCATGTGAAGAGCATAATATAACCATTTGGGATATGCAAGACATCTGTTTTACATTTAAAACACTGCAGAAGAAAGCCAGATGCTGTAAGCAAAAAAAAAAACGGCCATTCCCACGCAAAGAGCGGGAATGGCCGGAGAAATTATAAATTTTATTTTCTAATCTCGATAAGTTTTTCCTTCAGGTCATTCTCCATTGTGACCATTTCCTGTTCGGCCTGCTGTCGCTTTTGTCTGCCTTCTGCCTGTATGGCCAATGTTTCTTCAATGGTCGTGATGAGGTTTTCCTGGGTTTTTTTCAGGGTGTCGATATCGATGATTCCACGTTCGTTTTCTTTGGCGGTTTCGATACTGTTCGTTTTTAGCATCTCAGAATTCTTCAATAGCAGCTCATTGGTCGTGCGGGAAACCTGCTTTTGAGCGGCAACTGCCTTCTGTTGGTTCAGCAGTGTAAGGGCAATGGCAATCTGATTCTTCCAGAGAGGGATCGCTGTCAGGACAGAAGCTTGAATTTTTTCGGCCAATGCTTGATTTGTATTTTGAATCAATCTGATCTGAGGCGCTGACTGGATCGTCATCTGCCTGCTTAACTTCAAATCATGGATGCGCTTATCCAAGCGATCTAGGAACTGCATCGTATCATTGACTTCCTGATAGATCAGCTCATCATCGGTCTCTTCAGCTTTCCTCCTTAGAGAAGGGAGAAGGGTTTGACTGATTTCTTCCCTTTTGATTTCAGCAGCTGCAATGTACATATTGAGAGCCTGGAAATAGTCCTTGTTTTTTTCATATAACGTTTCCAATAATCGGTTATCATCAAGCAGGGTCTTTTTTGAGTGCTCCAGTCTCACGGATATACGGTCAATCTGGGAGCCAATCTTCTGGTATTTAGACAGAACTTCCTGAAGGGATGAGGACACTTTGCGGAATAGTTTTTTGAAAACGCCCTTTTGCTTGGCATTCAGCTCATCAGGATTCATCTGCTCGAGTTTTTTCATTAAGTCACTTAGTACGTCTCCTATCGGTCCGATATCACGTTTTTGGACATGATCCAGCATAGAATGAGAAAAGGTAGAGAGCTGTGACTGGGCCGCTGTTCCGTATTTCAATATGGCTTCATAATCTTTATAGTCAATCTGAGCAGCCAGTTGTTTCGCCTTTTCCTGCTGCTCTTTTGGCAAACGGTTTAGCAATAGCGGCGATTTGGTTTGTTCATTAGTAGCAGGCAATTCCTCGCCGAAAGGGTTTGAAAGCAATAAATCCAGTTCTGATTGTTCGTTTCGTTGCTCCATCATAAAACCTCCGAACATTATTTGTGATCTTTAGTATGTGATAAGTGCTGATTAGCGAAATTCAATTCAAATTGCAGGTGATCCATATCTTCTGCCAACACCTTTTGAAGGTCCTTTTCCAAAGAACCCGTCAAGTCATCCAGGGTGGTGCGGGTTTGTTGGAGTGAAAGAAACGTTTCTTTATTTTTGCCGGGTTGAGAAGAAAGGAATGTATACTTTTCAGTAATTTCCACCACAGAATCCAAATGGTAGAAGAAAAAAGACTCAGCTGAAAAGAACCTTTTAGGTTCTTTTTTTACAAGCTGGTATATTCGCCTGCTTATCCTGTTAATTTCCAGTATTTGCTTAAAGGCGCCGAGGGATCGAACCTTTAGTTGCTGTTTTTGTAGTCTTTTAACCTTTTCTTTTGCTTCCTTTAAGTTTCTGTTAATATATCGAAATTCCTTTGAGGAAAGGCCGTTTTTGTTCAACCACCACTTTTTCTGTAGGGCCTTTACAACGATGAATATGAATGCCCCTGTTCCGATGCCTGATAAGAGAGTAAGAGCAAATCCCAGATCAAACAGGAGCAGAAAAGCGATAAAGCTGCTGATTCCTATACTGAAAGAGAGGACCGTTCTTAATAAAAACTGAAGAAATGTGTTCATTTCATCTACCCCTTAATAAAGATGCTTACCATACATACGATTGACGGTGATAAAGGTTTCAAAATATCTATACTATCATTTTATTGTAAAAAGCGGAAAAATGGAAATCATGAAGAGATAATAAAAGAAAAATCGGGCATTTGTGCAAGGAATTGACATCATTCTTTCAATTTCTTAACAATTTTCAGTTGAATGATTATCTGAAATCCTTTTTTGGTAGAATGGTCAAGTGAGTACATTGACAAGACAGGTGTGTGGATATATGAAAAAACGATTGATTGTGCTGATCTTATTTTTCTTTATGACTCCAAGTGTATCAGCTCAACAAAATAATGTGAACAAGCCCAGAAATTTATATAGCGATTCGGCTATTGTGATAGATTCAAAAACCGGAAGTGTCCTGTATTCTAAAAATGGTGATAAGCGGATGAACCCTGCGAGCATCACGAAAATTGCCACGGCGATTTACGCGATCGAGCATGCCAATCTTAATGACCAGGTGAAAATAAGTAAAAAAGCCAGTGATATTGAGGGTTCCACTGTATATTTAACAGCCGGTGAGACGCTATCCCTGGAACAACTTCTTCAAGGTCTGATGGTGAACTCCGGTAATGATGCGGCGGTTGCCATCGCTGAGCATACAGAAGGTTCAGTCAAACACTTTGTTGACCAATTGAATAGGTTCCTTGAAAAGGAAGTGGGGGTAAAAGATACCCACTTCGAAAATCCTCATGGACTTTATGGGGAAAATCACTATACAACTGCTAATGATATGGCAAAGATTACGACCTATGCATTGAAGAATGAACAATTTCGAGTGTTATTTGATATCGATTCCGTTGATTGGAAGTCAGAAGGGTGGAATACGACGCTTTACAATCACCACAAGATGGTAAAAGGTGAGATTCCATATCCAGAAGTGACCGGCGGTAAAAATGGTTTTATTAATGAATCCAGGCACACTCTTGTGACATCCGCTGAAAATGAGAAGTTATCGATTGTAGTCGTTGCGTTAAAAGCTCAGTCAAAAAGAGCCATCTACTCTGATACAAAGAAACTGCTGGATTATGGGCTTACCCAGTTTGAAAGGAATACTATTCCAAAGGAAACCGTCTTTCAATTGAACGGTACTTCCTACACATTGGACAGGGACATTCCATTTACCCAGTCTGTGAGCAGTGGTGTGACACAGAAACTTGAACCTGATGGTGAATTGACCCTGTACAACGAGGACTCTCAAAAAATACAAACTACCATGTTAACACGTGTCAAGGAAACCCACATTGTCCATTCAGAAGCAGTCGCTTCAAGTGAAGATAAGGGGCACTTCTTTGGTAAGCAAATGAGTCAACAGCTCCTTTTCTATCCTTTGATCATATACATGGCCCTTCTCGTCATAGCAGGAGTGTCATTATTTCGAAAGAATTCCTATCATTCATCATAAAAAAGGGAGCCCGGGGGCTCCCTTTTTTATTGACTTTCCTGTTTTTCAATCGTTGGATGGGGTTGATAAAGCATTTTTCCCATCACTGTCTGAAGAATGAGGAATGCACCGCCGACAGTCCAGTAGAGAGGGAGGGCTGCTGGCGCGTTCAGTGAAAAGATAAAGATCATGACTGGTGAAAGCAGTCCCATGATTTTCATCTGAGCCTGCTGTTCTGCAGGGATGTTCATTAACGAGACACGCGATTGAGCCAAGTAAACCAATCCAGCAATGATGGCCATCACATGGTCCGGCTGCCCCAGATTGAACCATAAGAAGGAGTGACTGGCAATTTCTGAAGAAGATCGGATCGCGTAATATAAACCAATCAAGATCGGTGTCTGGATTAACAACGGCAGACATCCCATGTTGAGAGGGTTTACTCCATTTTTTTGGTAAAGCATCATCAATTCCTGCTGAAGCTTTTTCTGCTCATCTTTGTCTTTCGTTTCTTTGATCTTTTTTTGAATAGCGGTCATCTCGGGCTTGATTAATGCCATTTTTCCTTTCATATCTTGTTGGTTTTTGTATGTTTTAAGCATAAAAGGTAAAAGGATCAGACGAATAAGAAGTGTAATCACAATGATGGCCACTCCAAAATTACCACCTAAGAAAGTACCGATTTCATGAATGAGAAATGAAAATGGATTCACCAGATAATCATGAAAGAAAGCCCCATCAGTAGTTGCGCTTTGGCATCCTGTAAGTGTAAACGATAGTAAAATGAAAATGAATGAAATTTTTTTCAATGTAGTTTCCTCCTCTGTATAGGTGCATATTCGTTAGAGATATACAGTAGAGGATTCTTCATCATTATCAGTATGATAGAACTGAAATTTCATACAGGTCGTAAACCAAACCCTTATAGGCTTGATTTCATGTTGGGCAACCTGTTTGACGATCAGATTGGTACCTTCAAGTCTTTTGTCATAATATTGCGTGTAGAGATGAAAGGGAGACGGACACCGATCCCATATCAATGCCAATATAAATAAAAATACGATACTAAAGTGCAAAGGACTTAAGTAAAAATCCAATAAGTCTTGTACAATAATGAATGTCAATGGAGAAGACTCCTTTTACTATTCTAGTTGTAGACGAGTTGTTATTATCACATATAAAGTATACTGCTAATCATGGATAGAATCTATGGTAATTGTTAATACGATTCTGTGAACAAAAGGTTTCATCAATTGAGTTACGAAAAAAAAGATCTCCAGATGGCAGTACACCACTCAGGGAGATCTTTTATTCTGGGGTTGAACGGTTTAATCAACAACGATATAGGCGATCATAGGACCATTATTCTGAATGGTTTCATGTGTTTCGCAAATAAGTCTGTACGTTCCTTCTTTTGAAAAGGTGACATTGATGACTGTTTCCTTTCCTTTTCTTACAGTACCTGTAACATCTGTCCCTTCAATGTAGAAAGGGTGTTCAGTACCGTTGACACCAAAGATGCGGAGTTCAACCTCTTTTCCTTTTTCCACTACGATGGTACCTGGGTCCCAGCGGTATGCTTCGAGTTCTTTACCATCTGCCGTTTGAGACTTGAATTCGCCTGTTACTAACTGAATGACTTGTTTTTCCCCATTTTTCTCCGATAAGGACACCGTCGGATAGGAGTTTTTAGAAGATAATGACCAAATCGTACCGACTGTTATGACCAATATCGTTACCAGAATCGCAATAATGGACCCTTTTTTTAATACTATGAAACTCATTTGTTTTCCCCCTTGTATATTCGGTTCACTAAAGCCCTTTTCTATTAAACCTATGCTTGTACCACAGTGAACTTGTCAATAATTTATTAGAGGGGTAATTTAAATATTTTTCTTTCGACTGTTTTTTTTGTACAATTTGGTCAAGGAAGCAAGGAGGGTGAAGCATTGGATAATACATGGAGAGTGATTACAACCAAAAGTGATGCAGAGCCATGGTGGTTTTTTGAAGGCTGGGAATTGGATATAGTAGAAGAATCGACGTTTGATAACAGGAACGAAGCAGTTGCTGCATTTCTCAAGGAAATGAAACGACTGAGTGAAAAACTACCAAAGTCAAAGACAAAGAAATTTCACTCCATAGCATTTTGGAATCCTGATGAGGTTGATTTTTGCGAAGCCTGCGATGATGATCTGCAGGTTTATTACGGACTGGTCATATTTGAAAATGGTCAGCCGATGGATATAAAGGATGATTCAATCATTTTTGAAATCAACGAACATATTGAATATGCATGAGAAATAGGCCTATCCACCCGTTGGAAAGGCCTACTTCAGTTGTTAATCAATGACACCCGTGCGGATGATATTATTATGCACTTTCACTTCAAATGTAGCCTCTTTATATAGCTTATCCCACTCTTCCCGTGAAATATCCTGATGTCCGCGGATGCTTCTGTACTCCATTCCAAAACCAATCGGATCCGTGCCCTCTTTCTGAAGCATCAGGACCATGTCTTTAATGTTCTTCTCTATATATGACCCAATCTCTCTTTCAAGTAAATGCAATGCTTTCGGCTCCGATAATTTCATTTCCTCAGACATTTCCAGTAAGCGTGATTGAATGTTTAAATTGATGGTGAAAGAAGGTTTATCCGTTTCTTTCGCTGTCACTTTGTGGGATGATTTAATGCTGTCAATCATGATATAGACTTTATCATTTTCTTGGCCAAGATGAAGATCCGTTAAAAAAGGTTCAAATTGTCCAATGGGCAATTCCACTTCGACGCTGCCTAAATCGTAGTCCTCGATAAGAGAGCGAATAAAAAAGATTTTATCCTTTTTAATCTCCTTAATAAATCTATCCCTTGTAAAGAGTGCCATGCCCGATATTCCCACTTTACCATCCTTTGCAGATAAAAGAGGGAGGATGGGGTCTTTACCGACGCTACCGTAATCGGTGATGAATTCTTGCAGGGTGGGGGAGACAAGCATCTCTGCTTCCACATTCTGTCTAACTAAATTGTATAAATAAGTACCCCTGTTAGAAGGAGTCTCTTCCATTTGATAGGTTAAGATTTCTTCAGCTGACGTATCTGCAATGGATAAATACACCATATTACCGATGGATGAGTCTCGTTCAAGCGTATCCACTAAGTGAGCAATCCCTCTACTTGCGAGCTCCCTACCGTAAATGGCTATCCGCAACTGCCCGGAGACCAACTTATGATCTGTTTCCAAATTTTGAGATAATCGAATGCCTTTACTGGTCTTCGATGTGCTCTTCAATACTTTTTCAACATCCTCCATGGCAGGATTGAATTGGTATAGCACCAATGTGCCGTTTATACTCTCATCTTCGTCCTGATCATACCCCACTGCAGTTATCAATCCTAGTTTTTCTAGATATTTTGTTTCTACACAACCGCTTAATAAAAAGGTAGCACATGCGAACAGAAGCATAGTCTTCCTGGTCATATGCCCACTCCCTTTTTCTTTTTACCTAAGTATTTTAGTTTTATCAAAACAAATAAAAAACTTGGATACACAAATGTAAGGATAAAGCTTGCAGAACCAACCTTATCGGTAATCGTATTCATGGTCATTCGGTCCTTTACAAACAGAGAAAAAACCCAGAGCAGGATAGCGAAAAGGTAAATGGCTTTCTTCTGAGAAAACCGAAACACTCTCTTCATACCCCTCGAAGCTACCCAAAAATATAGGCAGATGTTAGGCAAGATGACCATCATCCAAAACGAGACGGCAATAAATTCGAACCGCTCAAGGTTGGGGATTCTTAAAATCTTAAACATGGAGAGAACCGGCCAAATTGTTTTTAGTAATGCATCTTCAGAGAAGAAACCAATACAGACAACCGTAACAAGAGTAAAGAGAAAAGTAGAGTAACCAGTCCCGATAAGGGCGTATTTCAATACCTTCTTTTTTTCCTTCACGTATGGGTAGAGAAATAATACCAAGTCAAATCCGATGATGGTGAAGCTTGATTTATAAACTCCCATGAGAAGTTCTTTGGGAGAAGACGTCAGAACGGGTTGTAGATGATTGTAATCCATGAATTTAATCGGAGTATAAATCATGAACAGAAGCCAGAAAGCAAGGATTAGCCCTAAAAATGCAATTCCAACCACCACTCGTATGCCTCCCATAACACCGTAAACCAATAAAAATAGTAACAACCCCATCAAAAGCCAAGTCGGCATCTTCGGAAAGATCCATGCTTGGACCATTTCTATATAATTCATCAGGATTACGTAGGTGACGCTCAGATAAAATCCGATATAAAGGATATTAAACACCTTACTGATCCAATTTCCGTATAGGTCCATGTGAATTCCATATAAGTCTGCGCTTTCATAGGTTTCAAGTATTTTAATCATCAGAAACAACACGATGCTCACGAGAATTCCGGCTAGAATGACCGAAATCCATGCATCTTTATTAGCTTCCATAAAGATAACTCTCGGTAAACCTGCGATTCCTACTCCGGTCTGGGCGGTATGTAAAACAAACATCATCAGAAATGCGTTAAACATGAGCCGTTCTTTAGGATTAACATTAATTTCCATACATAACACCCTTTACTCGTCAACGTCTTTTTTCTGTTTTGCTTTTTTCAGAGGAATGCGCATCTGGTCCATCGGATGATTGGATACGGGACGTTTAACTAGATACTGGTATGGCAGGCGGAACAGGCTATACTTCAAGTCGGAAAATCTAAAAGGATAAATTGGGGATAAATAAGGCCGTCCCAAAGTTGTGATTTTTAATAAATGAATCAGCAAAAAGCAAAAGCAGAACATGATACCGACACCACCATATAATCCTGCCATCACGATAATCGGGAAGCGTATGATCCTTACTGCTGTTCCGATTGCATAGCTTGGTGCTGTAAAGGAGCCGAGGGCGGAAATGGCGATGATGATAATCAGGATATTACTCGTAAATCCGGCTTGAACGGAAGCCTGGCCGATAACAATCCCTCCTACGATCCCCATGGTCTGGCCGACCTTGGTCGGCAGCCTCGCTCCTGCCTCTCTTAACAATTCAATGATGAATTCGAGTAGCAAAGCCTCGAATACAGGAGGAAAAGGGACATTGGACCGTGACTGACCAAGGGACACCAGGAGTGCAGAAGGAATCACTTCATAGTGGTATGTTAGAACGGCCACATAAGCAGGAGTGAGAAGGATTGAAAAAAAGATGGCGACAAACCGTATCATTCTAAGAAACGTTCCCATATTCCATCTCATGTAGATATCTTCAGTGGATTCAAAGAAATTCATAAAGGTTGACGGTCCGATAATTGCCGTGGGGCTTCGGTCCACCAATACCGCTATTTTCCCATGAAGTAGGGAAATGGTACATCGATCAGGGAGTTCAGTTGTAATGAATTGTGGGAAAAAGGTTAAGGAATTGTCTTCTATCATCTGGGCGAGAACCGTTGAATCAACAATGCTGTCTACTTCGATTTCTGTGATGCGTTGTCTGAAGGTATTGACGTTTTCTTCTTCTGCAATGTCCTTTATGTACACCATCTGAACTTTTTTCTTTGTTCTTGCCCCGATTGTGTATGTTTCTACACATAGTTTTGGATCATTAATGTTGGAGCGTATCAAATTCAAGTTTTTCGTTATTGACTCTGTGAAAGAAATTTTAGGGCCAAATACAAGCGATTCCGTTTCCGCTTTTTCCAAGGCACGTGTACCCTTATCCGAAACATCCGCCAATATGCCGTGCGTATCTCCTTCTCTAAAAATATAGGCAGTGCCGTTGACAAGATTATCGACTACATCATTGATGGAATTAGTAACTGTGAGTTTTGCGATATTGATTGTATCTTTGATCTTTCGATAATTTACTTCTCCATCGGCTTCTTCAAGTGGCCGAATAATGCTATCTTGCATGGAGGTGGCATTGACCATGTCGTCAAAGTATGTCACAGCGATTGATTGATCTCCATTTATGATGGTCCTCAAGACTAAATCTTCACTATTGCTTACTAAATAGAGTAATTCTTTGTGAAAAGTCTCAATGTCAAAGCTATGAGGGGATTCTTGTTCTATGTCCTTATCCACTTTTCTTCGTCTAAACATTGATTTCAACACCCTAAACCTAAATTTAATGATTAGATTTCCCATGTAAATGATTCTTACTCATGGAGTTGCCTCGTTCATTTAATAAGGCTGTTTTCGCAAAGATCGTTGCTATTCGCATACAAACTAAGATTTACGATGCTCTGTCATATAGTGTGTGGTGCTGGAGGGTGAAGGGAACTGCTCCGCTTTCCACGGACGTTCGACCGAGCCTCCTCAGCAAAAACCGCTTCCGGGGTCTCGGCACGCCCGTTTTCCGTAGGAGTCTA
>NZ_JAXBLY010000040.1:0-11866 GCF_033963925.1 Rossellomorea sp. YZS02
CTCCTTGTGGACCTTGTTCTCCTTGAGGACCCTGTTCACCCTGAGGGCCTTGCTCTCCTTGAGGGCCTTGTTCGCCTTGTGGGCCTTGTTCGCCTTGAGGGCCTTGCTCTCCTTGAGGGCCTTGTTCTCCTTGTGGACCTTGTTCTCCTTGAGGACCCTGTTCACCCTGAGGGCCTTGCTCTCCTTGAGAGCCTTGTTCGCCTTGTTCGCCTTGTGGGCCTTGCTCTCCTTGAGAGCCTTGTTCACCCTGAGGGCCTTGTTCGCCTTGAGGGCCTTGTTCGCCTTGAGGGCCTTGTTCTCCTTGAGGGCCTTGTTCGCCTTGTGGACCTTGCTCTCCTTGTGGGCCTTGTTCGCCTTGTGGGCCTTGTTCTCCTTGAGGGCCTTGTTCTCCCTGAGGGCCTTGCTCTCCTTGTGGACCTTGGTCTCCTTGTAGGCCTTGAGGACCTTGTGGGCCTTGAGGGCCCTGCTCTCCCTGTTCTCCCCCTGCCGGCCCTTGTGGACCCTGTTCTCCATTTATCCCTTGTGGTCCCTGTGGGCCTTGGGGCCCTGGAGGACATTTATATGGATAGAAAGAACAGCTTTCAGGCGGTTCATATAAATCTTTAAAATAGTCACCCAATGAATAATTTTGTCTTCCTAACTTCAATTTCTTATGATTATTCTTTTTGTTCAATTTCCTCTCCTCCAGGAAGAAAATCTTAAACAGATGCTGGTCTTGAACAAGAATGCTAATAAAATATACGTTCTAGAGCGATTAGAAAGTGTATTAATCTGTTTTCGGCATCTAATTCTCTCAATCTACAACCGACAGTCATAGATTGAAAACAAACTGCACTATTTAACAATATCTATATATATATGTATTTTTTATGGAGGGAGATGGACACAACGTATATCTTGGTTTTGCAAAAAAAGGTGTACAATGGGACAACGAAAAAGGGTACAAATCCCTTGGATAATGAATTATGTACCCTTACTTTACTGATCAATGAAGGACTTAAATAAAAAGTAGGAGGTATAAGTGTTTTATATTTCATATAAGTAAAAAACGCACCAATATTATCCACTTTAGATTCTCCTCAAGAAATAAAAATGTAACTTTATAGTGTGAGAATCGTATATTTATTATCAATTCTTATTCCACAATATGGCCTTTTAGAGGAATACCCCCAATGAAATTAATCAAGGAAAATGTTAGAGCAGATACTATTATTAAGGCAATAAAATGCCTTCTTCTTACATTCTCCATGAAGCGACGCAACACAAAAAGACAGCCCTGATTTGGCTGTCTCCTCGTTTTTATTTAATTGAACCGAACTCTTCCCATATTTCCTTCAAAAGTCCCTTATCCGTCAGCAGTTCATACCCCGTCAACGCAAGTGCCTTTGCCCCGATTACAAGGGCACGGTCACCCTCGGTGGATTTCGCCGCTTCCCTGAATTCGTTCGTATGGACGACGAGGGATTTGGGCCCGATTTTGATATAGGGATGGATGGTCGGGACCACCCGGCTGACGTTTCCGGCGTCGGATGAGCCGAGTCCTTTTCGTTCTGTATCGTCGAAGGATTCGCCCAGTGACTCGATGGAGCGCTGGAATACTTGATCAAAACGGCGGTTGAGCTGAAAGTGATCGACTTCATTTTGGATTTTGATGACATTCAGTTTCGTCCCCGTGGCAAGGGCTGATCCCTCAGCGATCGCTTTCACTTTCTTCGTAACTTCATTGCACGCTTCCCTGGTTGCCGCGCGTATATAGAAGCGGGCTTTCGCGTAGTCAGGGATGATGTTTGGCGCATCCCCGCCGTGAGTGATGATACCGTGGATACGTACATCATCGGTCACGTGCTGGCGAAGGGCGTTAATGCCGTTGAACAGCTGGATCACGCCGTCGAGGGCATTGATGCCGTCTTCAGGGGAAGCAGCCGCATGGGCAGATCTTCCTTTAAATTCAAAATCAAGGGGGTCCACTGCAAGGGTTTTCCCAGTCTGTGTGGTTCGGTTGAACGGATGGACCATCATGCAGGCGTCCACTCCTTCGAACAAGCCTGCTTTTACAAAGCTGCCCTTTGCACTACCGTTCGGACCGCCTTCCTCTGCAGGCGTCCCGAACACGACCACTTCCCCTCCTGTTTTCTCGAGTACGGACGACAGGGCGATGGCCGCCCCGCAGCTTGCCGTCCCGATGATATTGTGACCGCAAGCATGACCAAGTCCAGGCAGGGCATCATATTCAGCTAGGTAGCCGATGACCGGACCTTCTTTCCCTGAATGTTTGCGTGCCACAAAGGAAGTTTCATGACCCGCCACTCCTTGTTCAATGGTGAACCCGTTTGCTGCAAGCAGGGTGGTCAAAGTCTCTGAAGCAAAGAACTCTTCGTTTCCGATTTCAGGTTGGTCGTGGATCTGATGGCTGGTCGACACGAGTTTCACAGCCAATTGATCCACTGCTGAGAGGATGTTGTGTTTACGATCGGCAATTGTTGCTGGTTGACTCATCTCTTTTCCCTCCTAATGCAATTCACTGACCGGCACGAATGTCGGGATCAGGGAATCTTTGTATGTTTTCTTGATATGTTCCGCTACGTCATCTTCCTGATAGAGCTCCACGATCTTTTGATAAGTCTTATTGTCTTTATCTTTTTCCTGTGCTGCGATGATATTGATGAACGGCTTGGATTCCGCCCCTTCGATATAGATGCTGTCATCAACCGGGACCATCCCTGCTTCAACCGCCACACCATTATTGATGATCGATGCCGCAACATCCGGCAATACCCTTGGTGTCTGGGCAGCGACGACCGGTGTGAATTCAAGATTTTTCGGATTTTCTTTGATTGCTTCGAGACCCTGTGACTGATCAAACCCTTCTTTCAGTTGAATTAAACCTGCTTCCTCCAGTAGAAGAAGGGCCCGGCCAAGGTTTGTTGCCTCTTGAGGAACCGCTACTTTACTGCCTTTCGGTAAGTCTTCTACCGATTTATATTTTTCCGAATAGATTCCCATTGGAGCGATGATCGTCGAGCCAATCGGTACAAGGTCCAGATTATGTTCTTCCACGAAAGAATCAAAATACGAAATCGTCTGGAAGGCGTTCAGGTCGATATCCCCATCGGCCAGCGCCTGGTTCGGTCTCACATAATCAGCAAATTCCACAATCTCGATGTCGATCCCTTCCTTCGCTGCTTTCTCTTTCATATACTCCCAGATCGGCACCCCGGATCCATTCACTCCGACTTTCACGACTTCTTTGTCACCTGAACCGGATGCACTGTTTCCCGAGCAACCACTCAATAGTAAGGTAAATAATAGAATGGCTAAGCTTGCTAGACTGATTGATTTTTTCATATTCCTCTCTCCTATCGTCTCCTGATGATTTTTGATAATGTATTCCCTGCAGTCTGAAGTCCCTGTACCATTACAACTAAAATGATGACAGTGACGATCATGACAGATGTTTCAAATCGCTGATATCCGTAGGCGATGGCGAGATCCCCGAGGCCACCGCCTCCGACTGCCCCGGCCATGGCCGATGCGCCGACAAGTCCGATGGTGGCGATCGTGATATTCAGGACCAGTGTACTCAGTGCTTCCGGGATGAGGATCCCGAAGATGACCTGCCACGGCCCGGCCCCCATGGACTCCGCCGCTTCAATGACACCCGGTTCCACTTCAAGGAGGGAGCTCTCAACCAACCTTGCAATATACGGTGCCGCAAATACGACAAGTGGTACGACTGCTGCAGCCGTTCCGATCGATGTGCCCACTACTAATCTTGTAAAAGGTATGATGGCCACCATCAAGATGATGAACGGGATCGAACGAAACACGTTGATGATGCTGCTTAATACGGAAAAGACGGCTTTATGTTCAAGTAAGTGCCCCTTCCTCGTCACCACGACGATGATACCGAGGGGAAGCCCGATCAACGTGGCGAATAGAAGGGAGAATGACACCATCGCCACGGTATCCCATGTCGCTTCTATAATTCTTGGCCAGAATAATTCCCAGTTAACTTGCACACTTCTCCACCTCGCTTACAAATAATCTGTTTCTCCAATATTCCAGGATTTCTTCTGTTTCCTTTTTGCTGCCGATGATCTGTACGATGAGATTCCCGAACGGCTTGCCCTGAAGTTCCGTGATTTGGCCGAATAAAACATTGATATGGGCATTGAATGTCTTTGCAGTTTCGGACAGGATCGGCGTGCCCGTCGAATCCCCTTTGAAAATGAGGCGGCAAATGCGCCCTTCCTTGCTGTCATTCAATTTATCAAGAACTGATGCCGGCAGCTGATCATTCATAACACTCTTCACAAAGTTTCTCGTCGTTAAGGTCTGCGGGTTTGAGAAGATATCGAAGACGCTTCCTTCCTCCACAATTTCTCCATTTTCCATGACCGCGACCTTGTCACAGATTTCCCGGATAACCCCCATTTCGTGGGTGATCATCACAATCGTAATGCCATACTCCGCGTTAATTCTTTTTAATAGATTCAAAATCGATTCCGTTGTCTGAGGATCAAGTGCCGATGTTGCTTCATCGCAGAGCAGAATCGAAGGCGACGTCGCTAGGGCTCTTGCTATCCCCACCCGTTGCTTCTGCCCGCCTGACAGTTCATCCGGATAATGCTTCGCTTTATCCTCTAGTCCGACAAACGTGAGCAACTCCTTTACTCTTTCGTTGATTTTATCTTTTGGCCATTTTGCCAGTTTCAGAGGATAGGCGATATTCCCTGCCACCGTCCGGGATTGAAACAGATTGAAGTGCTGAAAGATCATCCCTATACGGTGCCGCTCCTTCCTCAAATCGATGGCCGACTGATCCTTCAGGCTGCTCCCCTCTATGAAAATATCACCCGAGGATGGTTTCTCTAAATAATTGAGACAGCGGACAAGCGTGCTCTTTCCCGCTCCGCTGTATCCGATCACGCCATAAATTTCTCCCTTCTTCACTTCGAAGGAAACATCCTTTAAAGCGGTGAAGGGGCCATCCTTCGTCTCAAAAACTTTTGTAACATTCTGAACTCTGATCATACAGGACTTGCTCCTTTCGCTATGTATTCTTCTTGTTGACGATCATGGCTCAAATAAAAAGTGCCCCCCTTCATAAGAAGAGAGGCACAAAAATATGTATATGTCCCGCTCTTCTCATCTTTCAAGTCACATGACTTGATGGAATTGGCACGGTATTCATAAGAACCCGTTGCCGAGGTATCGCAGGGCCAGTCCCTCCACCTCTCTGGATAAGAAGATATCGCTTTATTAAGTTAAAGTTATGATGCGTTTCTGCATTAGGGTAATGGTAAAGGATTTTAGTTGGGTTGTCAATCCTGATTTTGAATTAATTGTATTTGGGAGAACTATTCAACTGGGGACACTTTAACCATTCTTCATTTGGCAAGCAGAAGGACGATTTTCACAAAGGTCCATATATTTACGTCTGCACTTCTGTTTAACTTCCCTTTTTCGAAATAGAAAAATTCCAAAAAACTCAAAAATTATATGGCTTACATGGATTGGATCAAACAAAATTTAGAAAAGCATGCACAACTTCGAGCTCAATATCTAGAGAATATTAATGCTGAATTATTAAACACAGCAGCATTGATAATTCACTGCTTTGTAGTGTGTAAACGATCCTCTAAAGGAATTATACAATTTCCTAGTTTGATACCTTAATATTATTTAAGTTTACACAGAGTTATAAATCCAAATATAATATTTTTTGCCTACTGACATTCAAGTATCTTCCAAAAGGGGTGATTGTATAAAAAGACTGTTATGGGGGGCAAGTATCGTTCTAATGGTGTTTATTTTTGCTTATCATTATGTTCCTCTCTCGAGCGCCCCTTCTTTTAATCAAGAACTTAATGAAGACCTGCAATGGATTACGAAACAAGAAGGCCCAATTGTACCGTGGGGGGTTAAAAGTATAAAAGGAGAAGAGGAAAATGGTGAAAAGTATAAACAAAAAGTAAAAGTGGCCATTCTAGATAGCGGAATAGATAAGGATCATGAGGATTTAAAAAGCAAAATAAAAAAAGAATACAACGCAATAAATCCAGGTGAAGCCGTTGTCGATCACTTTGGACATGGTACTGCAGTAGCAGGAGTGATTGCAGCCAATCCAAATGATAAGGGAATAGTCGGTCTTTCTCCATCTGTGGAGATCTTCTCTGTTAAAGTCTTATCTGACCAAGGAAAAGGAAATGTAAAAGCGTTAAGCAGGGGGATTGAATGGTCTATAAAGCAAAAAGTGGACATCATTAACATCAGTTTAGGTATGCCGAAAGATAAAGCCGAGTTAAAAGCTTCGATCAATGAGGCCCTTGAAGCTGGCATCATAGTCGTTGCTTCTGCTGGAAACAATTATGGCTTTCAAAATGATTATCCGGCTCAATATGACAAAGTCATATCAGTCAATGCCCTTGATGCTAATCTAGAAGTCTCAAGTCTATCATCAAAAGGAAAGATTGATTATTCTGCTCCGGGTGAAGATATTGTCACTACATTAAATGGGAATCGATATGGGACTGTTAAAGGAACATCCATTGCTGCTGCCTTTGTAACAGGAACCATCGCAGCCATTCTATCCAATACAGAAAAATATGATTTACCAAACCGAAACAGTCCTTCTTATTATTCAGCAATTGAAAAGCTATTAAAAAAGCAGTCTATCAAATTAGGCGAAAAGAATAGATATGGGCATGGACTTATTCAACTATAGGGAGGAAGAAAACAGTGAAGTTCACTAAAATAGTATCGTCACTATTAATTTTCACATTAATATTTAGCACATTATCATCCATCACACCAGTATTTGCTGAGGAAAGAGCCAATGAATCATCACTTCAATCAGATATTACACTAGTTGAAAATACCGAAGAAGAAATTACGGTACAAACCAATGCTGAAAAAGAGAATGCCGTTGTATCAGCCACTCTTGATAAAGAGAGTAATACTTTTACTATTAACTCCACAGAAGAAAACGAATTAGGTCAGATGATTGAAAAATCATATAATGTTATAGTGAATACGGCAACAGACGAAGAGTTCATTGCTACGTTCATTGATCAGGAAACCGGGGAGCAGTATGAAGTAAATTCAAATGAATTAAATGCTTCGCTTGTATGGTTGATCCCACTTGGAGTCGTGTTGGGAGAGGCACTAATCGCCCATTTGATTTCTGCAGGACTTGCAGTTGTCATCGCTGGAGTTACCTATACAGCGGTGAAAGAAGTATCTGAGAAATTAAAAAAGAAAAAGCATGACCATTATATGGCTATATTAACTAAAGGCGACTTGTTTATCGGGAACCCTTTGTCAGAAGCTCAAGCAGTATCACGATTGAAATCGAAGGACAAAAAGGCAAATAATGTCTGGTCTGTCTCTTACAGCAAGGCTGCCTTAATCGCTCGAAAAGCTGGTGGAAATAAAGCCCCAATAGGTCCTGAACGTGATAAAGGAAAATCATCAGCTGAAGGATACTACTTTCATTTCCACTTATATAATCGCTCAGGCGGCCACTCATTTTATTATTGATAAAGGGGAAATATGACCATGAGTTCAACAATTGAAGAGCTTTATAAAAGATATAAGCACCTCTCCATTCCGAATCAATACACAATAAAAGAAGCAAAAACATTCTTAATGAGAGAATATTCTGCAGTTTCTTATCCAATAAAAGAAGTAGCTTTCCTCCTATCACCAGATGAGGAGAAAAGACTGGATACTTGTTTTAAACTTGAAGACCCTGAAGTATTGTTAAATTTATTTACTGAACAAGAAAAAAAAGACATCGAAGAATTGAAAGAAATGAATAAACAAAACCCGCTGAACTTGGAAATCGCCACTAAGAGTGAAGTAGAATATACCAGGATTCAAGAAGGACATTATGTCATGGTATTCTTCGGCACCGATCATGAAGGGAAAATCCAAGATGTGAAATTACTCGGCCATAGTCAGAAAATGTTTGATTTAATGACCGTTTTTATTGGAGTAGACCTTAACCAGAGTACACTGGATAATAGGGATTTCCAAGAATACTTGCGTGCTCTCTCTAACCTTGGTTACTTAGATTAGTATCTATTTTAGACGTTATCTTAAAAGCCCCCAATGACATAGGGTTTTGTCTTTGGGGGCTTTCAAGTGACAGTCACTCTCGGAATCATTTCGTAGATTTTATGAGAAAGGCTGATTTATCAATATTAACTACATTTTTTTATAAAAGGGACAGTTGATCCCACCTGTCCCCCTTCACCATATATCTAAATGCTTACCTCTTTATTTTTCAACACCTTAAATGTAACAGCGGCTATTAAAACCGAAAGTATTCCCATCCACAGAACTGCTGCAACAGGGTATAAGAGTGGATACCCGAATAGGTTGATGGTTTTGAAGTGGGCAAACAGGAACTCTACCTTCATGATGTAGAGATAAGAAAATTTCACCATATCGGAGAGCCCTGCTTTCATTGGCACCATTTCTACTGCCATAAAAGGCAGAGAAAATAACGCGCCCGATATGAAAAATGAAATCAGTGAATTTTTACTGATGGATGAAATGAATAGAATCAGAATCGCAAATCCAAAGGCCGCTACAAGATGAATTCCAAGTTGAATCAAATGGAATTCCAGCATATTCAGTCCATAAGGAGAATGATCATACCTAAAAACAAATTGGAGCGGTGTCTCCCAACCCAAATTCCCTAGAATATAGAGCTTAGTTATGACGTTTACTACTTCCCATGAGGCTACCACCGCTAGAGCATAAATGAAAGCTGCTCCAAGCTTCGCCCAAGTTAGATCTGTTCTTCCCTTTCTTGAACTCAGTATGTAATTGTCTACGCCTGTACTGTACTCTCTGGTATAGGTAGAAGAAAGTCCGATTAATAGCATTGCCCCGGTAATGATAAAAGAAAACGTCCCCGTATAGTCAATGATTTCTTTCGGCCCTTTGTGAAAAGAAAAATAGGATAGGTCCACGCTTTCTAACAGCCTCTTTTCAAGACCGGCATTATACTTTGTTGAATTCTCCAGTTCCTTCAGCTTTTGGTTGACGTCTTTTTCTACGCTCTCAATAAACGCAATATTTTCATAGATGCCCGACTGGATTTGATCATTCTCAGAAATGAAACTCCCTTCTGTCCCATTAGCTCTCATTTCCTCTACCTTTTCTTCTGCTTTAATCGTTAGTTGGTCATTAGAGGATTTAGCCTGCTGTATTTTCTCTGACGTTAGGGTTCCTTCCCATGTCTTATAAAATTGCTTCGTCTCATCATCTATCTTCTCGAAGTTTGATATATACATGGACGACAGAAGGATGAGGACCAAAAAGGTAATATAAATCATTTTTTGACTGAAAATCTTATAGAGCTCGAACTTTAACAACCTCATCCTGTCCCCTCCTCTTCATCAAAGTAGTACAAATACAAATCCTCCAAATTGGGTTCCACTCTGACTGCATCAGGATGAGGTTTATCCTCACTGATGATTCGCAATTGAAATCCTTCCTGTATTCTCGAGATATTTCCAATCCTATTTCCAGCTTGTAACTTCTCCAACTCTTCTTCTTCTACGGTTAGTGACCATACTTTTTGTGAGATTCCTGATAACAAATGATTCGGTGATTCTTTTTTGATGAGCTTTCCTTCTTTAAGTATCAGAACTTCTTTTGCAATGAATTCAATGTCCGATACAATATGAGTGGATAGAAGAACGATCCGGTTTGCTGATATTTTCGATAACAGATTTCGAAACCGGATACGTTCTTTTGGATCAAGACCTGCTGTTGGTTCATCCACAATCAGGATTTTCGGATCGTTCAATAAAGCCTGCGCAATCCCAATCCTCCTTTTCATCCCCCCGGAGAATTTTCCTACTTTTTGTTTCCGCTCTCGAGAAAGCCCGACTAATTCTAGTGTTTCATCCACCTTCTCCTTTGCATCCACTTTTGAGAGTCCTTTCAGAGCAGCGATATAATGTAACAACTTTTCAGCTGAGAAATTCTTATACAATCCTACATGCTGAGGTAGATATCCGATCAAGGCACGGTATTCGTGATTCAGGCTGGCTATATCCCTGCCGTTTAGATATATCGTCCCTTCTGTTGGCTTCATTACACTGGCAATGATCCGCATGAGTGTCGTCTTTCCAGATCCATTGGCACCGAGTATTCCATAAACGCCAGTGCTGAATTCCAGGTTGAGTTTATCCAGCGCCTTTTTTTCTGAATGTCTCTCTTTAAACACTTTCGATACTCCATCAATGGTTAAGTTCATAATCTGCACTCCTTTTATAAAACCGAGCAGCTTGTAAAATGACGAAACTAAAGGCTGCTATTATCACTAGCACATAAACGGCAGCAGAAATTGATTCAATCTTCTCAATCACTTCTTCACTGCTTAAAAACACTCCGATTCCTAGCCAAAATACCAATGTCGCCGTGACAGCATGCAATTGTCTCACCCGATTGACAAACAAGAAAGAAATTCCTGTCATGACCGTAAAAGGAGTCATCCAATAAAGCAGCATCTTCCCTGCCCATACATCGCCGCCAAAAAAAGATAGAAGAACCATTGCCACCAGATTGATTCCAACATTGAACACCCCGATGATCAGCATCTTGGATAGGATTATTTCCTGCAAACTGAATGTAAAGGACAGCTCGAGCTCTGCCATACCGGTAAGTCTGCTTTTAAGGATTTCAAATAAGCCAGTGATGGTTGGCAATGGGGCAAGGAGCATCAGCGCCACATAAGGATCTTGATCAGCAATGAATACAGCATAGCTACAAATGAACAAAAACAAGCAGTTTACTAGCCAAAATAAAGGACTGAAATAAAAGATTTCTTGATAAGAATTCTTTATGAATGGCATGATGATTTTCGTGTAACTTTTCCTCCGTTTTTCTTTTTGAGGGACAAATGGCCTAATCGCTTCAATCGTGTTCATCATTTCTGACTCACTTGGATACTCGACATCATAATCATCTAGTTTGAACCCGAGTTCCTTTTCCAGTTCTTCTAACTCAAGGTCCACCTGAGCCTCATCATTTCTTCTGCTGCTGTCCATATTCCTCACCTCTTCCTAATAGTTTCGCAAGTTTTCCAAGTCCCTGTCTAAGCCTGGACTTCACAGTAGATTCACTGGCTTCTGTCATCGAGGCAATTTCATGAATCTTCATCTCATGATAATATTTCAAGATGATGGCATCCCTCTGATACTCTGGTAGCTCGCCGATGGCCATCTTCACTCTCTCCCTTGTTTCTTTTTGAGCGAATATGTAGGAAACATTTGTTCTTTCATTTGTCAGGTATTCCGAAAGCTCGGACTGCTTTTGAGTTCGTTGATGTTCTGCACTTTTCCAATGGTCCCGGCAGTGATTTACTGCGACCGAAAACACCCAGCTTTTAAAGCTGCCAGTGTTCGAATAAGATCCGATTTTCTTAATGACCTTGATAAATATCTCCTGAGTCAAATCATAAGCCAAATCCCTATTTCCTGTTTTCCGATAAACAAAAGCGAAAACATCTTTATAGTATTTACGAGTCAGAACCTCCATCGCAGCCTGGCTGCCACGAAGAATTTCCTGAATAAGCTGCTGGTCTTCATACACGTTCTATCACCTCAATATGTAAGACGAGAAAAGATAAAAAAAAGATTTATATGAGCTAAAAATAATATCCTTGGTGAGTGAATAGTTGTTAACTAAACAGAAGATACTACCAATTATTTCAAACATTATGAACCTGAGCAATGTTCTTCAATTAAGTCACCTTCAATCATTTTGTACACCTTGAAATAAAAGAGGCTGGGACAAAACTAGTCTCTAATAGAAAAAAAGGTGAATTTGAGCGTGCTCAAAT
>NZ_JAXBLY010000041.1:0-6594 GCF_033963925.1 Rossellomorea sp. YZS02
CTGCGGGGTCTCACCTGTCCAGCGTTTCCCGCAGGAGTCGAGCACCTTCCGCTCCAATCAACTATGTTTTAAAACCATAAAGAAAATGTGGAGATTGCTTATGCCACTGCTTTTTCATTTGTTGTAGAGAACGATTTTATTTAATCGTACATTACCCTTCCACAACCGATTTTCATGATCTATTTTGCTCTGTCAACACTTACTACTCTAGAGGGTGAAGGGAACTGCGTAGACTCCTACGGAAAACGGGCGTGGAAAGCGAAGCAGTTCCCTGCACCACAACTTAAAAGACAGAGCATCGAAAATCTTAATTGGTATGTGAACAGCAACAATCTTTGCGAAAACAGCCTTTCGATTAAAAAGGACCAATCCTTTTGTATGGATTAGTCCTTTTTAGTCTTTATTCTATTCCAAAGAATGAAACGTTCCTTATTTCTTGTTTAAGAAAGAAAGACAGAACAGGCAATCTTCATCCTTACGGGGACTTCCGAAATGTATATTACAAATATGGAATCCTTCCTGGTATAGTCGGGCAAGGTTGTCATATCCTTCTCCGATATCCAGTGTTTTATCTTCTAAGTCTGACTCACCCGTCGTACCCGCATCGCTGTTTGTTTGTACCTTTTTTGGTGAGTTCTCTGTTTGTTCCAGTCTACGGCGCAAATGCTCATTTTCAAGCTTCAGAGAGTTATTCTCCTCTAACATTTCAGCTAGGCATTGTTTGAGCTCACCTAATTGATGATATAAATGACCAATTTGTTGTTCCATGTTACTGACTGAATCAAAGAACTCTTTCTTATCCACGACACTACACCCCGTTACTCTGTGGCTTGGAATGATACGGCACCCTCGTTCATAATTTCATCTAATGTGAATTCAAGAACCCGTTCTTCTTCTTTTATTTCTACCTGAAGAATACGCTCAAGAATATTAAGACCTACCACTTTACCTTTTCCATTAGGTGTTTTAATCACTTCTCCGATATCAGGTAATTCTTCTTTCGCTGCTTCATATTCGTCATTCTCATATTTCAGACAGCACATTAATCGTCCGCATAAACCTGAAATCTTCGTAGGATTAAGGGATAGATTTTGATCCTTCGCCATTTTGATGGATACAGGTTCAAAATCCCCTAAAAAGGTAGAACAACATAGCATGCGGCCACAAGGACCAATACCACCCAGCATTTTTGCTTCGTCACGAACGCCAATCTGACGAAGTTCAATGCGCGTACGGAAAATGGAGGCCAGATCTTTCACCAGCTCTCGGAAATCAACACGTCCATCAGCCGTAAAATAGAATATGACTTTATTGCGATCGAATGTATATTCTACATCTACCAATTTCATATCCAATTGATGCTGATTAATTTTATCACAACATACGTTATAGGCTTCCGTTGCAGATGACTTATTCTCATCTACGATCAAACGATCTTTTTGATCGGCGATCCGAATCACTTTCTTCAATGGAAGTACTACATCGTTTTCTCCGACTTGTTTTCTCTCTACGACTACTTTTCCAAATTCGACTCCGCGGACGGTTTCAACGATTACATAGCAATCTTTTTGAATGTCCAATTCACCCGGATCGAAATAATAGATTTTACCCGCTTTTTTAAAGCGAACTCCTACAACATCGTACAAAGGACCATCACCCCTGCAGTTTTAGCATAAGCTGTTCTACTAGCAGCTGCGAATTCATATTGGCGTTTAATTTGCGTTTTGCTTCAAGTATCACCGTCATATTAGTAGAAAGACGATTCGTAGACACTTGAAGTGCGTTTGATTTCCAGTTTTCCTTTTGGTCCGGGTACACGAGCTGTTCTTCTTTTCCCAGCTGGATATGAAGTAAGTCTTTATATATTAGAAGTAAAAGATCCAATGCTCGATCGACTTGATCTTTTTCTTTGAAGTGCTGTACAAAATCCTCTTGTATTTTGACCATTGCTTGGAAGGGACTTTTCTGGAGGACTTCATATAATTTTAACACTATTATTCTTGCTTGTGCAAACCACTCATTTTGACATATTTCTACAGCTTCCTCATAATGGTTCGTCAAGTTGGCTGCGAGGGTGGCAAAATGGGGTGGAATCCCTTCTTCCAATAACTGTTTTGTCAGCTGCTCTTTCGGCAACGGCTTAAATGAAACCGTCTGGCAGCGCGAAAGAATGGTAGGCAGGATCCGATGAATATTTTCCGTGATCAGGATCGCAGTTGTATCCGCTAAAGGCTCTTCAAGAAACTTAAGTAGGCTATTAGCCGCATTCGCCGTCATCTTATCTCCGTGAACGATGATGTAAATTTTCTTCTTGGACTCTACACCCGTTTTCGAGAACTCTTCCTGAAGGCTTTTGATCTGATCCTTCTTTATCGATAGACCATCAGGCTCAACAATGTGAAGATCCGGATGATTCCCATGATTGATTCTTTTGCAGTTGGTGCATTCTTCACAAGGTTTACCGCCCACTTGGTTGAGACAAAGCAAAGCTTTGGCAAACAGAATGCTCATTTCTCTCTTTCGTGTCCCTTTTTCACCCTCGAATAAATAAGCATGAGCGACACGATCCTTCAATATACTATTCTGCAGCATCTGAAGGACGACGGGCTGAAATGGTTGTATCTCTTCAAACAACATGTCTTAACATCACTCTCTTACATATAAAGATTAATAAGGAGACCTTTTATTTCCCCGATTTTCCCTAATATATCAATGGATTTCTTTTCTTTATCCAATACATCCTCTGTTAGACCCACAAGATGCTGATCAACTGTTTCAACGATATTGAGCTTCCGCCCTTCCCCATACTGATTCCATGTATGGGACTGCTTCAGATCCATCCCAAAATCGACGGCTTCCCGCACAAACTTCTTCACCAATGTTTTATACTTGGCAAGGTCCTTGAATGTCCTGGATTGAGCTAAACGGCTGCCGGCATCCTCTATAGTCGTGAGAAGCTTATTGAGCTGGTCCATCTGCAATTTCTGGTCATGTTTCTGAACAAGCTGTCCGAATTTAACTTGACCCGTGCCGGTGGATCTCTGGTCTTTCCCTACACTATCTATGGCCACGCGATGGTCTTGGTTAATTTTCATAAGATGACCCTCACTTTAAAACTGATGGAATTGCTCTACAGGGAGAACAAAAACGGTTGCTCCGCCGACGGCCACTTCAACAGGATATGGTACATAAGAATCAGCATTTCCACCCATAGGGGATACAGGAGCCACCATCTGATCACGTGATTGACAGTTTTCTTTAATGACCTGTAACGCTTTATCCACACGGATATCATCTGTACCAATAATGAAAGTGGTATTGCCGGACTTTAAAAACCCGCCCGTACTCGCTAATTTTGTCGAACGAAAATTATGTTCCATCAGGGCATTAGACAAACGATTGCTATCTTTATCCTGTACAACTGCCATAATTACCTTCATGAATAAATTCCTCCGTTATATAGCCATTTACTTCCTTCTATTATATCATTGAAAAGACTTCAATGCTTCATCTAAAAAAGAGGAGGACTACTTGGAGCCCTCCTCTTCTTTATTCAATCGTCTTTAAGTACCTCGTCACGATTTCATAGGCATCATTAAAAACCTCATCTTTACTCTTACTGGCATCGACGATCCGGATACGATCAGGGTATTGTTTGATCACCTTCTGATACCCTTCCCGCACATGGGTATGGAACTCCACCGATTCCAGATCCAGCCGATTCACTTCTCTGCCATTATGTTTAGCAATCCTCTTCAGTCCTTCTTCGGGATCGATATCAAAATATAATGTTAGATCCGGCATCTTATCTTCAATGGCAAATTGATTGATGTCCATAACTTCATTCATTCCGATTCCACGTGCATTCCCCTGATACGCAAGGGAGCTGTCAATGAACCGGTCGCACATCACAATCTTTCCCGCGTCGAGGGCAGGAATCACTTTCTCCACCAAATGTTGCCGTCTCGCAGCGGCATATAGCAGGGCTTCTGTCCGTTTGTCCATTTCTGTGTTCTTTGTGTTCAAGATGACTTCCCGAATCTGCTCGGCAATCGAAATGCCACCCGGTTCCCTTGTCAGAACAACATCGAAGCCATCCTGTTCCAATCGGTGATACAACTCTGATAATATCGTTGATTTCCCTGCTCCCTCGGGTCCTTCAACGGTAATGAACAATCCTTTTTTCATCTGTTTCCCTCCGCTTATCGATACACAAACACACAGTGGTCAGCTAAACGATGATGACCTTGTATGTTTGCCTTATTCACTATATACTCTTCTAATCTCCGGATGATCTCGCCAGTGATCCTTTCACCAGGTACCAATAGAGGGATTCCCGGTGGGTAAGGTGTCACCATGCCAGCAGCAATTTCTCCCTCGGATTCTTCCAAGGGTACAAGGACTTCTGCCTTCCCGTCCATTTCCTCCAGCGTTAACGCCAAAGTAGAGAAATGCTTTTTCCTATCCAATGGGATTGACTTTATCCCAGGGCTTACCTCCACAACCGGCTCTTTCTTAAGTGCACTCGATATCCTGCTGACCGCCTCTTCATATGGAAACGAAAGGTCCCTTTTTACAAGAGGAAGAATCAGCAATACTTGAGAAGGGTCAGCAAGTTCCGGATATATTCCTTCTGACTCTAATAATCCCTGAAGAACATATCCCGTCCGTCCTTCAAGCTTCATCATAAGCTTTAAAGGATCATGTGACTGTTGAACAGTAAGCTGAGGGTGGATTCGTTCGACTGCCTGTACAAAGAAACTGACGTCCTGCAGCGTTCGATCCAGATCCTCCCCAGAAAACGTCCCGACATATGATCTCGCATAATCAAGTGAAGCCATAATCGGATACGACGGACTACTTGATTGTAGCATAGATAAATACTCTTTTACCTTTCGTCCATTAACCCGCTTACTTCCAATATGTAAATACGATCCCATCGTCATGGCCGGAAGCATCTTATGCGCCGAGTGGATCACAATATCGGCTCCACATTCCAATGCCGACTCCGGAAAAGGTGAACCAAGCGTGAAATGAGCGCCATGGGCTTCATCAATGATACACGTAACATCGTGTTTATGTACTTCTTCAATGATCTGTTTAATAGTATACGAGAACCCATAATAAGTCGGATACGTCAGTACACATGCTTTCACATGGGGGAACTCCTTCAGCGCTGCCTTCACCGCCTCAATCCGAATACCAAGGGCGGTCCCAAAGTCACTCCACTCTGTTTCAATGAATACCGGCACAGCACGGACAAGTCTGATACCGTTCAGCACCGATTTATGACAATTCCGTTGAACAAACACCGTATCACCTGGTTCACAAGAAGCAAGAATCGCCGCTATGTTCCCAACTGTACTTCCATTCACCAAAAAATAACTTTTCATGGAACCATAAACATCTGCAAGCATAGCCTCCGCTTCCTTTATTGCCTCATGGGGATCATGTAAATCATCCAGCCCGCTTAACTCTGTCAGATCCCCTTGAAAAAAAGGATGATCTTCATTCATCAATAAACCATTCTTATGGCCCGGCACATGAAAAGAAATAGGATTGGCGGTCCGATGTTTCCTTATCGCTTCAATAAGCGGGGTTCTCGTATGATCTCGTTTCATTCGATCTAGCTCCTCAATAAAAATATCCATTCATATCGTATCACAATCCCGCTGTTCCATGCGCCGTCAATTCTTATGAATCATATAGGGGGTTCCTTGACAAAAAAAATCATAACCATGTATACCATCTGGTTATGAGTAGATTTGAGGAGTATTCACTTTTTTCAACCTCTGTATGAATAATTTATACACAGGATCATTCGTTTCTGTATGAACCATTTCATTCTCACACTCTGTGCAGATAAACGATGTGTATAGATGGATTCCAACCTTCTTTTCAATATGACAAACAATACACTCTTCTAAAGCCGCCTTACGTTCCTGATCTAACATAGGGCCCTCCACCTCCATACAATCAATTCTGCCTCAAAACCACTAATTGTATACATAATTTTAAACATTTAAACTGACAGAATAATCAAGTGTACTCTAATCTTATGTTTCAGGCACCATGTCTGTGTATGTCTCTCTAAAAAAGATTAAGAAAAGTTGTTTGCATATTGGTGGTGTTTTAGATTGGGAGATACGTAGGTGTTGAATTTATAGTGGTCTATGGGATAGGGGGATCAAGTGACAAGGAGGGGGCAATTGTGCCACTACGATGGAAATTTGTAAGGAAAATGAGGTCATGATGAGCTTATTTAGTGTTGAAATGGTGGGAATAGAGGCATTAGTGGACTTTTGAAGGGTTGATTTCTGGATGGAATGGATGACTTGGTGGAAATTGCGTCGTTTTTGAATTTATTGCGTAATTTTCGAGGGGGATTGCGTCATTATTTTATTATTTGCGTCATTCCCACCCTTGATTGCGTCATTTTTTCGTTAATTGCGTTTATCACCAATTATTACCTAAAAATGACTAACCTCTCACCCATTTTTAACAATCAAACCAAAAAAAAGAGTAACCCCCAATGAGCTACTCTTTCATCTATTTGCCTGGCGACGTCCTACTCTCACAGGGGGAGATCCCCCA
>NZ_JAXBLY010000042.1:0-6227 GCF_033963925.1 Rossellomorea sp. YZS02
CTCACCGCCAGCCCCGCGGAAAGCGAGCACCTGTAGCGGAAATCAACCGCCACTCGCTACATCCAAAAGCAACAATGTTAACGAAAACAGCCAAATGAATAGAAAAAACAAAAAAAGCAGGTGGCGTCCACCTGCTTTTAATGAAGTATTAAATTGAATTAGTCGTAAGATCCTGATTTTCCTGGTGGAGCTTTTTATATTGAAAATACATGGTTATTCTCCATGGAACAATCATCCCAAATGCAAGTATCCAGAACATTCCGCTCAGCTCCCCGTAGTCAATGGAAGCACTGAGGATCGACTTGGCAACAATACGGATTAACAGAAGACCAATCAAAATGAACGCAAACGCTTTGGAGCGTTTCAAATAAATATCATTTTCACGTATTTCAAACTTAGAGGTTTTGATTAACAATAAGGAAAATACCATACCGACAGTAATCGCCTCTAAGAATTCACTTATATTGACACGGAAGACTGGGAATAAGAACATCAAAGCACCAGTACTCATGAATAGTGGTGGTAAGATAATCTTCTTACCGCTTACCGGTCTTTTCTGTGCTTTCATCCTAATAAAAATCACCATAAATCCCATACAAATCGCTACAATGGATGAAGCAATCATCATACAGCATCATCATCCTTTTATAATCTACTTTAAAATACCTTTCCTTATTATAGCTTAATTCAAGAAAAAACGAAAACACAAAAAGAGAGAATGAATAGAAACTTCAATCTCTCCATGGATTTATGATCCCAACACCCTTTTAATAGCTTCATCTACACGCACTTCGTCAAATGGTTTAACAACAAAGTCCTTGGCTCCTGCTTCAATGGCTTCCACTACAACTTTTTGTTGTCCCATTGCAGAACACATGATCACCTTTGCTTGAGGAAACTCTTCCAGAATCTCCTTAACCGCTTCAATCCCATTCATCTCAGGCATGGTGATATCCATCGTTACCAGGTCTGGCTGAAGCTCACGATACTTCTCTACGGCAATAAGTCCATTCTCAGCTTCCCCAACTACTGCGTGACCGCTGGATGCAAGCATGTTTCCAAGAGTCAATCTCATAAATTTCGCATCATCCACTACAAGTATCGTTGCCACAGATGTTTCCTCCTCGTATACACTATCGATGTCCATTGAGTAAAATTACCTGAATAATCCATTTAAACTATACCATAAAACGTAATAATTATTCAATTTATTCTGTAAATCTTCAACTGAAAACTCATTAAAATCCTTGAAACCCACCAAATATCGTCGTAAAGTACGCAAGAATGACTGTCATCCAATCAAAGAATAGCATGATTCCTACAGCAATCATCACGTATCCCCCTATTTTCACGATCTTCCCGCTGTTCTTTCTGATCCATTGCATCTTTCCGATAAAAAATGACAGAATGAAGAAAGGAATGGCAAACCCTAATACGTATGCTGTCATATACATGACGCCTGAACCTGGATTCGTTGCCGCCAGAGCCAGTACCGAAGCAAGGATCGGACCTGTGCAGGGAGTCCATCCGGCAGCGAAAGCCATACCGATCAGAACGGAACCGATATATCCTGCAGGCCTATTCTTAAATTCATATCTGCGGTCCTTCATCAATGATTGGGGTGTAAAGACGCCGATGACGACTAAACCAAATATGACGATAAAAATAGCCCCAAGCTGGCGAATCAGGTCTTTATAGTTCAAAAAGAAGTTTCCAATTAATGATGCCCCAAAGCCGATGGCGATAAAAATGGCCGAAAAACCGATCAAGAAAAATAACGTATGTAATAAACTTCTTCTCTGGAGCATGGCATTATCCGTTTTCAGTTCATTGACACTCATCCCGGTTATGTAAGATAAGAACGCGGGATATAAGGGTAAGCAGCATGGGGATATGAAGCTTAAGAATCCTGCCCCGAATGCTAAGAAAATATTAATGTCAGACATTTTTACATCTCCTACTTTTCAGTATATATGTCTATTCTATCAAACAATGCCCTGAACTATGAGGAATGATTGTGTGAAAGATTTGTGACCATTTGATTACAATGCCATATGACTCTTTCATTTGTATTAAAGTCTCTTTTCTTTTTTAAAAACGGCTAATTTTACTTTGAAAAATAGTGCTCTTTTCGTTATACTAATAAAAAGTTACAGTTATTACTAGTTTTGTATTCCACTTGACAGGACATACAAAAGAAAGGAAACAGCCGTGTCTAAAAAAGAGCTTCTCGAACGAATTGAAAAAAAGCGTGCTCAATTAATTGATATTGTTGCTGAAAATGGACTCACGTCACCTCAAGCTATTCAATTTAGTCAGGAACTTGATCGTCTGTTAAATAGCTACAACTCTCAATACATAAAAAAATGCTGCACACCCCAAATGAGTTAATCTATCCTTTTAAATAAATTAATATTTTAATATAAGAACGGTAAACAAAAGGAGACTCCTGCCTATACGGAGTCTCCTTTTATCCTTTTAATCCCCCGATACTGCATCTTCCATCCCTTGGGTCAACCCATTCTGAAGGAGATACATTTTATGATAGATCCCTCTTTGAAGGAGTAATTCCTGATGACTGCCGCGCTCTACAATTTCTCCATGGTGTAAAACCAGGATAAGATCCGCATCCTGGATGGTCGACAGCCTGTGGGCAATGGCGATGGTTGTTCTCCCTTTTCTCATTTTGGTCAGGGCACTTTGGATTGCCTCTTCCGTTTCTGTATCTATGTTGGCTGTAGCTTCATCAAGTACAAGTATTTTAGGACTGGTTGCCATTGTACGTGCAAAGGCGAGCAGTTGCCGCTGACCGCTTGAAAGAGTAGAACCCCTTTCAACCACAGGATGATCATACCCTCCAGGTAGTTTCTCGATAAAGGCATTCGCCTGTACGAATGCTGCAGCCTCTTCAACCTGTTTATCAGACATGTTGGCGTGATGCAGCTTGATATTATCCCTTATGTTCCCATAAAAGAGGAAAGGATCCTGAAGGACCAGCCCCAATTTCTGACGAAGTTCATCCATCGGGTAGGTCTTGATGCTCCTGCCATCTATTAGAATGGTACCACGGTTAAATTCATAGAATCTCATAAGCAGATTGATGATGGAGCTCTTACCGCTCCCCGTATGTCCAACAAGGGCAACTGTTTCACCCGGTCTTGCTGTGAATGATATATTTTTTAAAACATCCATTTCCCCATCATAAGAGAATGAAACATTGGCAAATGTAATTTCTCCTTTCCGTATCGTTTCACTCCTTTCATTCTGTATGGTCTGCTCAGGTGATTCTTGAGTTTCATCCAATAAGTCGAAAACACGCGAGGAGGCTATGACCGCCTGTTGAAACATGGACAACCTCATCATGATTTGATTCACTGGTTCAAAAAAGCGATCCAGATAGTTCACAAATGCATAAAGGACACCGATTTCAATCGGAGAATCCATTGATGTTATACCGAAATAACTTAAAACGACAATTAAGGCAGCCACATACACAAGATCGATGGCCGGCCTTAATAATAATCCGTCCACTTTGATATTCCTCATTCCTGCCAGATAATGTTTCTCATTAATATCCCCGAACTCTTCCCTCATTCTTTTTTCTTGCCGGAATACTTGAATGATCGACATCCCTTGTAGGGACTCACTGAGCTTTGCATTGAGCTGACTCAATCTCTCCCGCATATCCTGATAGAAAATGGAGCTGTATGAACGATACAATTTCATAATCATGAAAATAACCGGCAGTATGAATAAACAGAAGAAAGCTAACCGGGGGTTTAGAACAAACATGGCAATGAAAATACCCGTTAGAAGGAAAGCTCCTTGAATGAACGCTACAAGGACACTCACGAACATATCCTTGATTGCTTCAGTATCATTCGTTACTCGGGAGACAATGCTCCCTGCCGGGGTATGATCAAAGTATTTCATACCAAGTCCTTGCACCTTTGTAAAAACATCCACCCTCAATTGCTGGATAATCTTCAGGGCGATCTGTTGAAATGTTAATAACTGAAAATATGTAATCAAAACATTCCCAACCTGAATCAATAAATATGCTCCGGCTAATCCTGTAAGGGGGCCGTACGGGAATACCCTCGGCGTTAGATAATCATCAATGAATATTTTTATGATGATCGGTCCAAAAACATCTCCGGTGGTGGTCAAAAGCAATAATGAAAAAGCGGCCACTATCATCTTTTTATGGGGCTTTGTATACCTCATGAGGCGGTAAAAAGTTTTTCTCTGATCTTTCGGTGACATCGTCTGTATCCCATTCATCGCTTATCCTCCATGTTCCACGAGTTCTTCTAACTGTTGGCGAAGATACATTTCTTTATACCAGCCTTTTTTCTTCATCAACTGAAGATGATTACCACTTTCGATGATTCTCCCATCTTCCAGGACGACAATCAGGTCTGCATGTTGAATGGCACTTAGTCGATGAGATGTGATCATCGTCGTCTTACCTTCCCGATTTTGTTTTAGGGAAGAAAGGATGGACTCTTCGGTTTTGGCATCCACTGCTGACAGGGAGTCATCCAGGATTAGTACTTCAGGCTTTAATAACAGTGCCCTTGCAATGGAGATTCTCTGCTTTTGTCCACCAGATAATGAAACTCCCCTTTCACCCACCACTGTCTCATAGCCTTTCGGAAACCGGCTGATGTCGTCATGTACGTGAGCAAGTTTTGCTGCCATTTCGATTTCCTCTGTTGATGATAAGGGATTAGAAAACGCTATGTTCTCACCAATAGTGGCAGAAAATAAAAAGTGATCTTGAGGCACATATCCGATACTTTCACGCAAACACCTTAATTTATAACGTTGGACGATTTCGCCTCCGAACCTGACTTCTCCCTTGTATCCTTCAAATTCTCTCAAGAGGAGCCTTAACAGAGTGGTTTTCCCCGCTCCTGTTTTTCCGACGATACCAACGGTCTGACCCTCCTTTATAGTTAAATGAATATCTAGAAGGGCCTGGACTTCCTCACCCGGGTACGAGTAAGAATCAATATGGTATTCAATATCCCCTGATGGAGCTTGATCAAGTGCATCTGGATCATCATGAATGTCCACTTGTTCATTCAAAAGGGCTGAAACACGTTCATAAGATGCACGTCCTCGCTCAACAATGTTAAATAGCCATCCGAATGCAAGCATAGGCCAAATTAAGAGTCCAAGATAAGTCGTAAAAGAAATCAACTCACCGATTGTCATCTCCCCGCTTATCACAAACCTCGATCCGAATACAATTGAAAGAAAGAAGGAAATTCCTACGATGATCGAGATCGTCGGATCAAATAAAGAATCTACCCTTGCAACAGACATATTCTTCTGAACCACCTCTTCTGATTGCACCCTGAACGACTCAATCTCCTCTTTTTCCTGTCCAAAGGTCTTAAGCACTTTAATGCCTGTAACACTTTCCTGGGTTTTATCATTCAATGCCGAAAACGCTTCCTGAGCGTGATGAAACCGTTTATGGAGGAGCGTACCATAATAACTCGTCAAAACAGCCATGAAAGGCATAGGAATAAGAGCTATGAGCGTCAGCTTCCAACTGATAGTAAACGCCATAGCCAACACAACAAAGCCTCCCGTTGATAAAGAGTCTACAAGTGTTAATACGCCCACTCCCGCAGTTTGTTGAATCGCTTGCAGATCATTTGTTGCGTGAGCCATCAGATCCCCTACACGCCTTTTTTGATAGAAAGCCGGCGACATTTTCGTAAAGTGATGATAAAGTTCATTCCTCAATATTCGAGAAAGCTTCGTAGCGGAACCGAAAATCATGATTCTCCACACAAAACGGAGACCATACATGGTTAGCGCTGTAGTTATCAGAATTAATATCCAATTAACCAAATCATCCGTTGTCAACGACCGTTCCTTTATTGAATCGACCACGAATCCAACGATTTTGGGCGGAATCAATTGGAGAAATGCGACCAACAACAGGAGGATGGTTCCGGATAAATATGACTTTTTCTCCTGTAGAAAAAACCACTTCAAATCTAAAAAGACCTTCATTCTGTCCCCTCCGAATCATGAATAAATCGACTCTTTATTTTACCAAATTTCAAAATAATGAGAAATATATTTTTAATTTTGGTTAAAAAGCTTTTGCATGGAACGTTCTGTTGTCTATAAAAAAGAGACTGGGACAAAAGGGTTTCAGATAAAGAAAAATCCGAACGAGTGATTTGATAAAAATCTAACTC
>NZ_JAXBLY010000043.1:0-1647 GCF_033963925.1 Rossellomorea sp. YZS02
TTGTTCTTTGAAAACTAGATAAAGATAAATTGATAGTCAAGAAATTACCGAGTATCGCCATTTTAGGTTTTAAACCTGATGTAACAACCAATTCGGTTAAGTTATGAAGGGCGCACGGTGGATGCCTTGGCACTAGGAGCCGACGAAGGACGGGACTAACACCGATATGCTTTGGGGAGCTGTAAGTGAGCTTTGATCCAGAGATTTCCGAATGGGGGAACCCATTGTTCGTAATGGAACAATATCCTTACTTGAATACATAGAGTATGGAAGGCAGACCCAGGGAACTGAAACATCTAAGTACCTGGAGGAAGAGAAAGCAATTGCGATTCCCTGAGTAGCGGCGAGCGAAACGGGATATAGCCCAAACCAAGAGGCTTGCCTCTTGGGGTTGTAGGACACTCTATACGGAGTTACAAAGGAATGAAGTAGACGAAGAAGTCTGGAAAGGCTCGTCAAAGAAGGTAACAACCCTGTAGTTGAAACTTCATTCCCTCTTGAGTGGATCCTGAGTACGGCGGGACACGTGAAATCCCGTCGGAAGCTGGGAGGACCATCTCCCAAGGCTAAATACTCCCTAGTGACCGATAGTGAACCAGTACCGTGAGGGAAAGGTGAAAAGCACCCCGGAAGGGGAGTGAAATAGAACCTGAAACCGTGTGCCTACAAGTAGTCAGAGCCCGTTAACGGGTGATGGCGTGCCTTTTGTAGAATGAACCGGCGAGTTACGATCCCATGCAAGGTTAAGTTGATAAGACGGAGCCGCAGCGAAAGCGAGTCTGAATAGGGCGAATTGAGTATGTGGTCGTAGACCCGAAACCAGGTGATCTACCCATGTCCAGGATGAAGTTCAGGTAACACTGAATGGAGGTCCGAACCCACGCACGTTGAAAAGTGCGGGGATGAGGTGTGGGTAGCGGAGAAATTCCAATCGAACTTGGAGATAGCTGGTTCTCTCCGAAATAGCTTTAGGGCTAGCCTCATGTGTAAGAGTCTTGGAGGTAGAGCACTGTTTGGACTAGGGGCCCTCATCGGGTTACCGAATTCAGACAAACTCCGAATGCCAAAGACTTATCCATGGGAGTCAGACTGCGAGTGATAAGATCCGTAGTCGAAAGGGAAACAGCCCAGACCACCAGCTAAGGTCCCAAAGTATACGTTAAGTGGAAAAGGATGTGGAGTTGCTTAGACAACCAGGATGTTGGCTTAGAAGCAGCCACCATTTAAAGAGTGCGTAATAGCTCACTGGTCGAGTGACTCTGCGCCGAAAATGTACCGGGGCTAAACGTATCACCGAAGCTGTGGATTGACACCTCTAGGTGTCAGTGGTAGGAGAGCGTTCTAAGGACTGCGAAGCTAGACCGTAAGGACTGGTGGAGTGCTTAGAAGTGAGAATGCCGGTATGAGTAGCGAAAGATGGGTGAGAATCCCATCCACCGAATGCCTAAGGTTTCCTGAGGAAGGCTCGTCCGCTCAGGGTTAGTCGGGACCTAAGTCGAGGCCGATAGGCGTAGACGATGGACAACAGGTTGATATTCCTGTACCACCTCTTTTCCGTTTGAGCAATGGGGGGACGCAGGAGGATAGGGTAAGCGCACTGCTGGATATGTGCGTCTAAGCAGTTAGGCTGATGATGAGGCAAATCCC
>NZ_JAXBLY010000044.1:0-1376 GCF_033963925.1 Rossellomorea sp. YZS02
GAAGGCTGAGCTGTGATAGCGAGCGAATTATAGTAGCGAAGTTCCTGATTCCACACTGCCAAGAAAAGCCTCTAGCGAGGAAAAAGGTGCCCGTACCGCAAACCGACACAGGTAGGCGAGGAGAGAATCCTAAGGTGAGCGAGAGAACTCTCGTTAAGGAACTCGGCAAAATGACCCCGTAACTTCGGGAGAAGGGGTGCTCTGGTAGGGTGCAAGCCCGAGAGAGCCGCAGTGAATAGGCCCAGGCGACTGTTTAGCAAAAACACAGGTCTCTGCGAAGCCGTAAGGCGAAGTATAGGGGCTGACGCCTGCCCGGTGCTGGAAGGTTAAGAGGAGTGCTTAGCGCAAGCGAAGGTGCGAATCGAAGCCCCAGTAAACGGCGGCCGTAACTATAACGGTCCTAAGGTAGCGAAATTCCTTGTCGGGTAAGTTCCGACCCGCACGAAAGGCGTAACGATCTGGGCACTGTCTCAACGAGAGACTCGGTGAAATTATAGTACCTGTGAAGATGCAGGTTACCCGCGACAGGACGGAAAGACCCCGTGGAGCTTTACTGTAGCCTGATATTGAATTTTGGTACAGCTTGTACAGGATAGGTAGGAGCCTTGGAAACCGGAGCGCCAGCTTCGGTGGAGGCATCGGTGGGATACTACCCTGGCTGTATTGAAATTCTAACCCGCGCCCCTTATCGGGGTGGGAGACAGTGTCAGGTGGGCAGTTTGACTGGGGCGGTCGCCTCCTAAAGAGTAACGGAGGCGCCCAAAGGTTCCCTCAGAATGGTTGGAAATCATTCGCAGAGTGTAAAGGCACAAGGGAGCTTGACTGCGAGACCTACAAGTCGAGCAGGGACGAAAGTCGGGCTTAGTGATCCGGTGGTTCCGCATGGAAGGGCCATCGCTCAACGGATAAAAGCTACCCCGGGGATAACAGGCTTATCTCCCCCAAGAGTCCACATCGACGGGGAGGTTTGGCACCTCGATGTCGGCTCATCGCATCCTGGGGCTGTAGTCGGTCCCAAGGGTTGGGCTGTTCGCCCATTAAAGCGGTACGCGAGCTGGGTTCAGAACGTCGTGAGACAGTTCGGTCCCTATCCGTCGTGGGCGCAGGAAATTTGAGAGGAGCTGTCCTTAGTACGAGAGGACCGGGATGGACGCACCGCTGGTGTACCAGTTGTCTTGCCAAAGGCATCGCTGGGTAGCTATGTGCGGAAGGGATAAGTGCTGAAAGCATCTAAGCATGAAGCCCCCCTCGAGATGAGATTTCCCATCACGTATGTGAGTAAGATCCCTAGAAGATGACTAGGTAGATAGGTCAGAGATGGAAGCATGGCGACATGTGGAGTTGACTGATACTAATCGATCGAGGACTTAACCACA
>NZ_JAXBLY010000045.1:0-1811 GCF_033963925.1 Rossellomorea sp. YZS02
TCCAGCGTTTCCCGCAGGAGCTATTCCTGTGAGGTGAGAATTCATCTATTGCATAAAAAAAGACCCTCCGTTATGATGCAGGTGCTAACCAATCGCTCATAACTAAGGAGGATCTTCACATGCATGATAATCGAAATCAACGTATTAATCAAATTTCTGACACTACACTGGTTGTTGGTATTGACATAGCCAAGCGGAATCATTACGCCTGTGCCGTAGATGAGCGTGGACGTGAACTCAAGAAAAGCTTTGTCATCCGCCAATGCCTTCAAGGATTTGAAAGCTTTTACGCGACTATCTTAAAGCTAATGAGTATTCATAATAAAAAGGAAGTCATCGTTGGTTTTGAGCCTACCGGCCATTACTGGATGAATCTCGCAGCTTTTCTATCAGATCATGGCATTCCATATGTCCTTGTCAATCCTCTTCATGTTAAGCAAACCAAAGAGCTAGACGATAACCTACAAAGTAAAAATGATCTGAAAGATGCCCGGGTCATCGCAAAAATGATGCCACAAGGATATTACAGTATACCAAGGGAAATGACTCAAATCGATTCAGAGCTTCGCCGGGGGACGGCCTATCGAGTCCGTTTAAAAGAAGAATCGGCCTCTATTCAAAACCGCATCCGACGATGGATCGACCTTTACTTTCCTGAGTTCGCTTCCGTGATCAAAGGTCTTGGAAAACAGGCTCAAGCTATCTTAAAATATGCCCCTTTACCAGAAGATCTCTTGATCTTCTCGCCTGAAGAGCTGATTGACTTTCTTCAGACAAAGGGTGTTCGCTATCTGTCAAAGAAGAAAGTAGAGCGGCTCCTTCAAGTGGCAAAGCATTCTATAGGATTGAAAGACAGTCCTGAAATGGCACGCATGGAAATCAAAATGTTGCTTGACCAGTTATTCATGTATGAATCACAGATCCAAGAGCTTACTGAAAATCTTGTCACCCTTGCCCGTCAATTGCCTGACTTTGATTATCTAACATCGATTCCCGGAATTAGTGAAACAACTGTATTGGAGCTACTCTCCGAGACAGGTTCACTTAAGCGTTACAAGGATCCACGCCAATTATTTAAACTCGCGGGATTAACACTGGTAACGAATTCTTCTGGTGAATCAAAGGGTAGAAAAAGGATTTCTAAGCGAGGGCGAAGAAGGCTTCGAGCTTTATTGTACAAAGCAGTGTTCCCTTTACTACACTCAAATTCGGCGTTTCGAGCACTTTATGACTACTACAGTAATGATCGCGAGAAACCAGTAACGAAAAAGGAAGCACTTGTGATTCTTTGTCGTAAGTTACTTCAAATTTGTCATGGTCTTAGCCATTATGAAACAACATTTGATTTAGAGCGCATGATGGGAGATATGCCTTTCCTCTCTCATCCCAAAGCAGCCTAACTCTTCGAGTGAGAACGTAGTTCTTTTAAAACCCAGACACTGAGAAGCCGGCCCATACACGACTTTCGACGATCTACTGATCAGTCCATGCAGGAGCATACGCCGGCCTCTGCGTTAGGGAGAGACCCAACGAAGGAATGTAGGCACTCGATGCCAGGAGATATGGGAGGGTAAGTCCACCTAATAAGCAGAGATCAAATGTGCCCATCACTGAAAATAAGGGAGACCCTTCCAGTCTCTTAACGCAACGCGTAAGCATATATCCCTTTATTTTGAACAAATAAGAAAAAAAGGAATATATTTAGCTGAGATTATTCACAAAAAAATTTCACAAGAGAATAAAACGGTTGTAAGCACTGGTATAATAACTTTTTCCGAGGGAGTCGAGCACCTTCCGCTCCAATCAACTGA
>NZ_JAXBLY010000046.1:0-1624 GCF_033963925.1 Rossellomorea sp. YZS02
TTCGTATTATAAGGTCAGCCAGATATTTCTGGTTGACCATTTTTTATATCGATATATGATTACGGTAGCCGGGGTAGAACGGAAGCCCCCGTGGGACTTGATCCCGTCCATTAAACTGTTCGCCCCCTACTTGTAGAAACATGATTGAGGCTGGTTGGGACCAGGATCCCGTATAACAAGCGAAGCTATGAAACTGCAAGATGGATTTAGGGGTTACCGGCAAGTATATTCATAAGGAGGAGATCTTAGAATGAATCCAGTCGTTGGTCTGGATGTCTCTAAAGGAGAAAGCCAAGTTCAAGCATTCTTGGAAAAAGGAAAGCCTCACCGAAAGAGTTTCAGTATCCCCCACACTATAGAAGGACTTGATTGTCTCGTAGAGTATCTTGAGGAAATAAGGGCTCTTACTGGGATTAGACCTCCGGTCGTATTAGAATCTACAGGTCACTTTCATCTTCCAGTCGTTCAATATTTGGAGGAGCGTGATTATCTATTAATTATTGTTAATCCCCTTGTCTCCTATAGAGCCAAAAGTTCAAATTTACGGAAGGTAAAAACTGATGTGATTGATGCCTATCACCTATGTGAGCTGTATTATAAGGAGGAGTTAGAGCCCTACAAAAAGAGAGGAATCCAACTCTTGAACCTTCGGAATCTCACAAGGCAACATGAGAATATCACAGAACTTCATGTACAGGCTAAATTACAATTCCAATCACTACTTGATCAAGTTTTTCCGGAATATAAAGGGGTTTTTGGCAGCTTATATTCAGTGGTATCACTACTGACGTTAAAGGAATACCCTTCTTCAGAGGATATTTTAAGGACGGAAGAGGAAGAACTTTCTGGTAAGATAGCTGAATTATGTAAGTCTCGATCTAAAGCATGGGCAAAAGAAAAAGCTACTGAATTGAAAGAGGCGGCAAAGCGTAATCCAATTCAAAAAACACTTTATCAAAGCCATATCTTGAGCATGAACATGTATATTCATATGCTTCTACAGTATAAAGAGCATCTATCAAAGTTGGCAGCTGAAATAGACGCTCTCGCAAAAGAAGTAGAAGAATATGAACTTATAAAATCAATCCCTGGAATCGGAGAAAAAATCGCGGCAACGATTATCTCTGAAATCGGGGAGATTGAACGGTTTAGTCACCCCAAAAAGCTTGTAGCCTTCGCAGGAATTGATCCAAGTGTCTTTGAATCTGGCAAGTTCAGAGCCACGATCAATCGCATAACCAAAAGAGGTTCAAGTCGTCTTCGCCAGGCGTTATTTATGGCGGTGAAGTGTGCCATTCGTGACTGTCGCAAAAAGAAGATCACCGATGAGGTTATCCCTCGAAACAAAAGGTTAAGAGCCTTTTATGATAAGAAGCGAGACGAAGGGAAACCTTACAAAGTAGCCGTAATAGCCTGTGTTAACAAACTTTTAAGATGGATCTTTGCCATTTTAACAAGCAAAGAAGTTTTCCAAGATATAGATTAAAAGATAGACTTGTCCACTCAATACAAAACCTTCCATAACAAACATAGTGGAAGGCTGTTTGGTATGCCTAAATTTAGTGTAACATGTTCATTTTGAACTTTTCATTGAAAAATGTTGACAAACTATTAGCTGGTTTAA
>NZ_JAXBLY010000048.1:0-1443 GCF_033963925.1 Rossellomorea sp. YZS02
CAGGACTTAAAATCCTGCGGTAGGTGACTACCGTACCGGTTCGATTCCGGTCCTCGGCACCAAAGATTTTTGCTTCAGCAAAATATCTTTCCTTACTTTACTCATCAAAAAACTATAATGCATTTTGCGCCCGTAGCTCAATTGGATAGAGCGTTTGACTACGGATCAAAAGGTTAGGGGTTCGACTCCTCTCGGGCGCGCCATATATCGGGAAGTAGCTCAGCTTGGTAGAGCACTTGGTTTGGGACCAAGGGGTCGCAGGTTCGAATCCTGTCTTCCCGACCACTTCTTTGGGGCCTTAGCTCAGCTGGGAGAGCGCCTGCTTTGCACGCAGGAGGTCAGCGGTTCGATCCCGCTAGGCTCCACCAAGTTTTTTACGAAAGTAAAATAAACTTCATTGGTTTAATCATTAAGCCAAATATTCAGTAGATTCGTGGCGGTGTAGCTCAGCTGGCTAGAGCGTACGGTTCATACCCGTGAGGTCGGGGGTTCGATCCCCTCCGCCGCTACCAATAGGGACCTTTAGCTCAGTTGGTTAGAGCAGACGGCTCATAACCGTCCGGTCGTAGGTTCGAGTCCTACAAGGTCCACCAAGTACCATTTTCATTACGGAGGAATACCCAAGTCCGGCTGAAGGGATCGGTCTTGAAAACCGACAGGGGTGTAACAGCCCGCGGGGGTTCGAATCCCCCTTCCTCCTCCATATTTACCTTCATAATTTATATCGTCGCGGGGTGGAGCAGTTCGGTAGCTCGTCGGGCTCATAACCCGAAGGTCGCAGGTTCAAATCCTGTCCCCGCAATACCATTTTGATTTATTTATGAATTAGGCAGTTGATAATTCGCGATGAGTCACGTATGGATAGTTATTTTCGCTAACGCGAGGTAAGGAAACCTATTTTGCTAGCGCAAAAAGCTTTGGTCCGGTAGTTCAGTTGGTTAGAATGCCTGCCTGTCACGCAGGAGGTCGCGGGTTCGAGTCCCGTCCGGACCGCCATTTTCTTTTACATAGTGGCTCAGTAGCTCAGTTGGTAGAGCAATGGACTGAAAATCCATGTGTCGGCGGTTCGATTCCGTCCTGAGCCACCATTTTTCTATTTAAACACGTCATGGCGATTGTGGCGAAGTGGTTAACGCACCTGATTGTGGTTCAGGCATTCGTGGGTTCGATTCCCATCAGTCGCCCCATATTTACTTAAATAGAATTTGCGGGTGTAGTTTAGTGGTAAAACCTCAGCCTTCCAAGCTGATGATGAGGGTTCGATTCCCTTCACCCGCTCCAATTATTTCTTATATGGGCCTATAGCTCAGCTGGTTAGAGCGCACGCCTGATAAGCGTGAGGTCGGTGGTTCGAGTCCACTTAGGCCCACCATTCTATTATTCCGCAGTAGCTCAGTGGTAGAGCTATCGGCTGTTAACCGATCGGTCGCAAGTTCGAATCTT
>NZ_JAXBLY010000049.1:0-1426 GCF_033963925.1 Rossellomorea sp. YZS02
AACTATTAATCAGCTATAGCTATTCAATTCAACATTTTTTTGCGAAACTTCCATGAAGTAATTCCTTCATATCCAGGGCAGGCTGTCAAAGGCTCTTCACTTTGACAGCCTGCCCTGGATATGAAGCCATTTGAATGGGAAGTTTCATTCAAAAATGTTTAGGGCTTTTTAAAGGGATTTTCTCTTTGAATAATTGGTTTGTTGGTAATGAAACAAAACGGCTCCGACTAATCGAAAGGCTGACTGGGTATTAGGAAAAATCCGTATGACCTTTTCTCTTCTTCGAACCTCTTGGTTCAAGCGTTCCAAACAGTTGGTACTGCGGATATGTGGTCGAATTTCTTCAGGGTGGTCCATGTACTGAATCGTATCTTCAAAGCCTTCATCAAAGATGGCCAGCGCTTTTTCGTATTTGGTGTTCTCGCTATATTGACTCATCAATTCTTCCTTAAAGTTTCTCATATCTTCAATTTTGACAGCTTCAAACACTCTCTTAATCATGGTTCTAATTTCTTTGGAATCTTTTTTAGGGAGGTGTTGAATGATGTTTCGTTTAAAGTGTACATTACACCTCTGCCAGCTTGTTCCAATAAACTCACGTAGTACCGCTTTTTGAAGACCCTTATGGGCATCTGATATCACAAGCTTAGGAGATTGTAGACCTCGGGATTTCAACTGTTGAAAGAACCTACTCCAGCTCTCATAACTCTCCACATGATCGACCATTAAGCCTAAAATCTCGCGATTATTTTTCTCTGAGAGAGCTGTCGCAATGTAAACGGCTTTTGAAACGACACGATGGTGTTCACGAACTTTTACATACATGGCATCTACAAATATATATGGAAAATAAGATCCGTTCAAAGGTCGCTTAGCCCAGTCATTAATGATAGGGTCTAATTTTTGTGTCAGGGAAGAAACGAATGATTTAGAAACCGTTTCTCCACAAAGCTGTTCTACAATATGAGTAACCTTGCGAGTTGAAACACCATTGATCACCATTTCAATCATCGAAAGGACAAAAGCTTGATCACAACGTGAGTATTTTTCAAATACAGAAGGAGAAAAGTCTCCATTGCGGGTACGCGGCACCTTTAATTTGATCTTCCCAACACTCATTGTAAAGTCACGTTCATAGTAGCCATTACGATAATCTAAACGATCAGTAGATCGTTCGTATGAAGCTGCTTGTAGGTATTGGTCTCTCTCCCTTTCCATGTATTCATTTAATACAAGGACGATGGCTGAACGGACCACCGTTTCGATATTAGAATTTACAACTGCTTCTTTTAAAGAATCCAAATCTAGGTTAAACTGTAATTGAGTCATTTTATTCCTCTTCTCATTGTTTATCGTCGTTGAAAACAGTGTTGACAAGAAGGAATAAAATGACTCTTTCTTTTTACACAATTATATGGACTTAATC
>NZ_JAXBLY010000050.1:0-1354 GCF_033963925.1 Rossellomorea sp. YZS02
AAGACGTTTTTGATTAGGGCATGTATATGTATCCGTTTCTTCTTCATACTCCCAGTTGTCGGGGTGAAATAAGTTTTGTTTATATTTCTTCTTTTGTTCCTTTAGATACAAGTTATACGTAATGAGTGCTTCGCGTTTTCTGTTTGAAAGGATATCGCTATAATTTTGTTCACTGCCATAACCCGCGTCTGCGACGATGTGTTTTGGCAACTCGAAATAATCCTGCTCGATTTTATCTAGAAATGGAATTAAGGTACGGGTATCTGTTGGGTTTGAAAATAAACTATAGGCTAATGTGTATTGACCTTCAGTGGCGATTTGTACATTGTAACCAGCTTTTAACTGCCCGTTCTTCATATAATCATCTTTCATTCGCATGAACGTCGCATCGGGATCTGTTTTAGAATAGCTATTACGTGTTCCAAAGGTCTCTAAGTCTTGTTGGTATTTCTGTTTGCGCAAGAGAAAATCAATCAGTTTTTTACGGACTTGTTTTGGATGTTTACGCTCACTTCTTAGAGCTTTTCGTTCTGGAATGTCTGAGGTAGACTCAATTTGTTTATCATATTCGGTTACGACTTCGTCTACTTTTTGAACCAATTGAGCGAGTTCTTCCACAGACAATTGTTCAGAGGTTTCCCGTTCAATTTCAGGGATGATTTCACTTTCAAGCAGCTCAGTGTATAGCTCATTTGATTTTTCAATTAAACTTGTATGATATTTCTCGATAGATTTCTTCCATACAAACGTGAATTTATTCGCATTCGCTTCAATCTTTGTGCCATCAATAAATATCGCTTCTTGATCTATCAGTTTCTCTTCAACTAATTGACATCGGAATTGGACGAAACATTCGCGAATGACTTCTTTCACTTCTGGTTGAACACGGAAACGGTTGATGGTGCGATAACTTGGTCCATACCCTTGTGCTAGCCACATCATACGAATACTATCTTTTAAGAGAGCTTCAATTTTGCGTCCTGAAAAGACCGATTGTGAATAAGCACATAAGATAATCTTAAGCATCATGCGAGGATGGTAGGCGGGACACCCTTCATTTCGAAGAAATGGTTCGAACACTTTTTGAGGGATACTTTCCACTAAGTGATGGACATGGAAGGCAATATCATTTTCTTGTAATTTCATTTCAACATCTAAAGGCAAAACGATTTGATTCATGGTATAATCTTTAAACATAAGGACCCTTCTTTCTGATGAGATTTGGTGTGGTAACTTTATTTTATCAGAAGAGGTCCTTATATTAATTCAAAAATAATCAAAGCCGGTGAAATTTTACTTTTTGTAAAATTTCACCGGCTTTTTCATTTCAGAGGAGGGTTTTGTCCCAGCCTCT
>NZ_JAXBLY010000051.1:0-1282 GCF_033963925.1 Rossellomorea sp. YZS02
TGGGGGATCTCCCCCTGTGAGAGTAGGACGTCGCCAGGCAAATAGATGAAAGAGTAGCTCATTGGAGTTACTCTTTTTTTGTATAGATTTTAAGTTCGAAGAACATGTGGATATATTTTCTTTCCCCTTATTCCATTTGGGAGTGTATGAAGGTACAAATGACGGGATTAAGTGAACATCGGAGTGTGCTTCTATACGGAAGATCCGGACGAGTAAAGTGGACGAAGAGATTATCACTTGTGACATCAGGCAAGGTTCTTTTTAGAAGAAAAGGACGTCCTCAGACAATATTTTAAAGAATAGCTCATAGGGATTACCTTTCTTTTGTTTGATTGTTTAAAAGGAGGTGTGCAGAGAAACAAAAGGTATATTTTGGGTAAAAAATCAATACGAGGAAAAATGACGCAATTACGATTGGAAGTGACGCAAAAAATAAATTAATGACGCAAATACCCTCCAAAATGATGCAATTACTACTATGAAAGCATTGTTGCACTAAAATAGTAGTCGCTGTATAAAAGTATTGCTACAGATTATATTTGATTTTCAACTAATTGAGGAAGAATCATCCGATTTTATTCATGTAACTATTAAAATTATATAAAAATCAAACATTAGCTAATTGAAAATAAATTGAAATCCTAACTGCTGAATTGTAGTATTTCCCCTTTATACATCCTCCTTCCTTTGGAGCAGAAGACATTAGACTAACTCCTAAGCTGGAATTTAATAAAGCTCCTTATCTCCTGTACTTATCAAGAGAGTACTTAAGTCAAAGGGAAGTTGTGAAGTTAATAAGTTTCTTCCTCGAGATATTTTAAGCAATGAAAATCAATATATTATGAAATAGGTATTGTAATGTCATTAAGATCTGTGATAATATGGTTTTTCCGCCTTTAAACAGGGTATAGGTATTTTATAACTCTAGCTTTCAAAGGCAAGATATATTGTTTAATAACAACAAAATAATAAATGTATTAAAAAACATTCGAAAAGAAGTTGACTTCTACGAAGTTAACTGGTAAAGTATTATTTGTTGCCGCAAACGAGCGACACACAACATGAAAACTTGATCAAAACTTCTTATAAAAAGTTGTTGACAACAAGTTATCAAACATGTAATATAGTAAGGGTCGCTTCGAAAGAAGTACTTACACATTGAACCTTGAAAACTGAACAAAACAAGACAATACGTCAACGTTAATTCTAGATTTATTTTAAGAGCTATTCAAACTTTTATCGGAGAGTTTGATCCTGGCTCAGGACGAACGCTGGCGGCGTG
>NZ_JAXBLY010000052.1:0-1153 GCF_033963925.1 Rossellomorea sp. YZS02
TCGAACCCGCGACCTCCTGCGTGACAGGCAGGCATTCTAACCAACTGAACTACCGGACCAAAGTTTTTTCGCGCTAGCGAAAATAACTATCCTTGCGTCACTCATAAAAGATTAATGCTAATCTCTTACTAATAACAAGCAAAAATGGTATTGCGGGGACAGGATTTGAACCTGCGACCTTCGGGTTATGAGCCCGACGAGCTACCGAACTGCTCCACCCCGCGACGATAAAATGTGTTACTTTACATATAATAATTAAGGAAGATTATTTTACTCCGCTTACGCTTCGCAAAAAATCATGGTGGAGGATGACGGGATCGAACCGCCGACCCTCTGCTTGTAAGGCAGATGCTCTCCCAGCTGAGCTAATCCTCCGTTATGTAATGGTAAATTATTTTGCTTTTGCAAGAAACTTTGGTGACCCATACGGGATTCGAACCCGTGTTACCGCCGTGAAAGGGCGGTGTCTTAACCGCTTGACCAATGGGCCTTAATGGCGGAGAAGGAGGGATTTGAACCCTCGCGCCAGTTGCCCGACCTACACCCTTAGCAGGGGCGCCTCTTCAGCCACTTGAGTACTTCCCCATAAAAATGGCTCCGCAGGCAAGATTCGAACTTGCGACCGATCGGTTAACAGCCGATAGCTCTACCACTGAGCTACTGCGGAACGATATGCCTGGCGACGTCCTACTCTCACAGGGGGAGATCCCCCAACTACCATCGGCGCTGAAGAGCTTAACTTCCGTGTTCGGCATGGGAACGGGTGTGACCTCTTCGCCATTGTCACCAGACTATGTATTGTCTCTTTTTTAAGGACAAGTACTATTATATCGTGTATATATTATTTTTCAAGGCTTTTTTTATATTTTCATATAATATTTATTCCCTGAAAACTAGATAAAGGATTGATGTCAAGAAAGCCGAATATCGACCAATTGTTGCATCTACTATTACCAGTAGACTGCAATCCAGCTCCGGCGGCTAGAGACTCGAGGTCATTTCAGTTCAATCAGCTGAGGGTAAAAAGTATCCTCTTCTGATTGCCCAGAAATGCTTGTCGTCTCTGTTCAAGCCGCCTCCGCTTTATAAGTGTGGTTAAGTCCTCGATCGATTAGTATCAGTCAACTCCACATGTCGCCATGCTTCCATCTCT
>NZ_JAXBLY010000053.1:0-973 GCF_033963925.1 Rossellomorea sp. YZS02
CAAGTTTTCATGTTGTGTGTCGCTCGTTTGCGGCAACAAATAATACTTTACCAGTTAACTTCGCAGAAGTCAACTTCTTTTTATAACTTTCTCAAAAAAAGAGAGCTTCTCTCCATTTATCTTACAAGAAGAAAATGGCTCCGCAGGCAAGATTCGAACTTGCGACCGATCGGTTAACAGCCGATAGCTCTACCACTGAGCTACTGCGGAATAATAGAATGGTGGGCCTAAGTGGACTCGAACCACCGACCTCACGCTTATCAGGCGTGCGCTCTAACCAGCTGAGCTATAGGCCCATATAAGAAATAATTGGAGCGGGTGAAGGGAATCGAACCCTCATCATCAGCTTGGAAGGCTGAGGTTTTACCACTAAACTACACCCGCATGAATACTTTGGAGGCGGCAACCGGATTTGAACCGGTGATAAAGGTTTTGCAGACCTCTGCCTTACCACTTGGCTATGCCGCCGTTGGCTGGGCTAGCTGGATTCGAACCAACGCATGTCGCAGTCAAAGTGCGATGCCTTACCGCTTGGCTATAGCCCAATATAAAGGGCGACTGATGGGAATCGAACCCACGAATGCCTGAACCACAATCAGGTGCGTTAACCACTTCGCCACAATCGCCATGAAGAATATAATATTGGCAGGGGTAGTAGGAATCGAACCCACACCAAAGGTTTTGGAGACCTTCGTTCTACCGTTAAACTATACCCCTGTATGAAACACACATGTTTTCTTGCGTGTAGTTTAAGGAAGATTATTTTACTCCGCTCTCGCTTCGTAAAAAATCTTGGTGGAGGGGGGCAGATTCGAACTGCCGAACCCGAAGGAGCGGATTTACAGTCCGCCGCGTTTAGCCACTTCGCTACCCCTCCAAATAAAATAAATACTTAAAGGTTCTTAAGTATAAATGGTGGCTCAGGACGGAATCGAACCGCCGACACATGGATTTTCAGTCCATTGCTCTACCA
>NZ_JAXBLY010000054.1:0-686 GCF_033963925.1 Rossellomorea sp. YZS02
AGAGATGGAAGCATGGCGACATGTGGAGTTGACTGATACTAATCGATCGAGGACTTAACCACAAAGAGTCATTATTGTAATGAACAACAATTGGTCGATATTCGGCTTTCTTGACATCAATTCTTTATCTAGTTTTCAGGGAATAAATTTTCATTTACCCCTTGAATTTCATTGAAAATATTATATAATAATATTTGTCATTGTAAGCAATATGTCTGGTGATTATGGCGAAGAGGTCACACCCGTTCCCATGCCGAACACGGAAGTTAAGCTCTTCAGCGCCGATGGTAGTTGGGGGATCTCCCCCTGTGAGAGTAGGACGTCGCCAGGCCAAATCATTCCGCAGTAGCTCAGTGGTAGAGCTATCGGCTGTTAACCGATCGGTCGCAAGTTCGAATCTTGCCTGCGGAGCCATTGCTTCCATAGCTCAGCAGGTAGAGTGCTTCCATGGTAAGGAAGAGGTCACCGGTTCGAGCCCGGTTGGAAGCTTTTATTTTTTTAATAGACTGGCCCATTGGTCAAGCGGTTAAGACACCGCCCTTTCACGGCGGTAACACGGGTTCGAATCCCGTATGGGTCACCAATTTTTTTTACTAAAGCAAACTAAGGTACTAATACATAATGGAGGATTAGCTCAGCTGGGAGAGCATCTGCCTTACAAGCAGAGGGTCGGCGGTTCGATCCCG
>NZ_JAXBLY010000055.1:0-603 GCF_033963925.1 Rossellomorea sp. YZS02
CAGGACTTAAAATCCTGCGGTAGGTGACTACCGTACCGGTTCGATTCCGGTCCTCGGCACCAAGATTTTTTGCGACAGCAAAATAATCTTCATTAATTCGCGTTAGCGAAATATATTTCCTTACATCACTTATTAAAAACTATTATGCATCTTGCGCCCGTAGCTCAATTGGATAGAGCGTTTGACTACGGATCAAAAGGTTAGGGGTTCGACTCCTCTCGGGCGCGCCATATATCGGGAAGTAGCTCAGCTTGGTAGAGCACTTGGTTTGGGACCAAGGGGTCGCAGGTTCGAATCCTGTCTTCCCGACCACTTCTTTGGGGCCTTAGCTCAGCTGGGAGAGCGCCTGCTTTGCACGCAGGAGGTCAGCGGTTCGATCCCGCTAGGCTCCACCAAAAAGTTTTTCAAAAAAGTCATTGACACTCAGCGAGTTGAAATGATATGATTATCAAGTCGCTTCAAACGAAGCGCTTGCACATTGAACCTTGAAAACTGAACAAAACAAGACAATAACGTCAACGTTAATTCTAGATTTATTTTAAGAGCTATTCAAACTTTTATCGGAGAGTTTGATCCTGGCTCAGGACGAACGCTGGCGGCGTG